>NZ_JBBMEK010000041.1:0-18012 GCF_040096555.1 Coprococcus intestinihominis
AGGATGCCATGCTGGTTCTGAAGGATATCCTGGCTCATGAGTACATGGATAACCGACCGAAGAAAAACAAAAAACACAAGTAATGGAGACAAATAATCATGGAGAATGAAAAGGTATTTGCCATGTCCTTTTCCAAAGTATATGGCCTTCTGATAGCAAAAGCGGAGCGTAAAGGACGTACCAGAGAAGAGGTTGAAAAAGTCACCTTCTGGCTTACCGGGTACACCGCACAGCAGATTGATGAGCTCATGGATAGTGAGATTTCCTATGGCGATTTCTTCCGACAGGCTCCGGCAATGAATCCGAACCGGGAGAAGATTACAGGTGTTGTATGTGGTGTTCGAGTCGAAAATATTGAAAATCCGCTGATGCGTGATATTCAGTATCTCGATAAGCTGGTGGATGAACTTGCCAAAGGCAAGGCAATGGAGAAAATATTGAGGGAATAGAAAGCGTTAATCCGATGGGATATACAATGGAGGAACTGAAAGAACTTAAATAAACAGAGGGGGAAGGTTAGCTCTTCTTCCCTCTGCAAACCATTTAGGAGGAAAACGAGATGGAAAAATTTATTCCGATCAATAAGAAATCAAAGAAGGCACAGAAAGAGTATTACGCGAAGGAACGGCAGATTATCTCATGGAGATATGAACTGTTCCTTTTTTTGCGCTCTTAGTATGATGTTTTATCCTGATATGCGAAATAAGACAGGTTAATTCTTCAATATTTATATTTTTTAGAACGTAATAACTTGGTATTATAATATTCATAAAGAACCTATTATGATTAAGTGAAGAAAGTGGTGAGGTTATGAAACTGTTATTCAAACAGAGATTGTTTTCTTGGTTTGATAGTTATGATATTTATGATGAGTCTGGTAATACCGTTTATGTGGGCAAAGGTCAGTGTCTGATTCTCGAATAATTCGAGTGAGGGAAAATCATTTAGTCGGAGGCTGGGGTTCTTATTTTGTATCTGTGTAGAGGACCAATCTGTGGTATGATACAATTGATAAATCGCGAATCTCGAAGAGGTTTTTTCGTCCAAGGTGTTTAGAACATTATGTGTTAAATCGGCTTAGGAATGATGAGACTTTTATACCAGAACTTGATGTTGTGATTGAATTAGATGGCCAAATCATAGGGCAAAATATGTTCATGCAAGATGAAATTAAAGCAGATGATGGAAGAACTATTCCAATTATGACAATGGGACCGATCTGCATAGCACCTGAATTAAAGAGAAATTGAAGCTTCCAGGGCAGCTTTTCTAAACGAAAAACAAGGATTGATGGTGGGGAGGTTATTACCACCCTGCTTGAAATCTAAAATTCATATTTTCACGCAAAGGAGGAGATATACATGGGATTTTTTATAGCAATGTTCTTATGCAATTTGTTGATGCCTCTTATTATGCTTATAGGTGGTTATTGCATGTATAAGAATCCGCCTAAAGAAATAAATGGATTAGTTGGTTACAGAACAACAATGTCAAAAAAGAATAAGGATACATGGACATTTGCACACGATTACTGTGGCAGATTATGGATTAAATTAGGGTTAATAATTTTGATTCCTACAATTCTTGTGCAGATACCATTTGTACATTCGGGTGATGATGCTATAGGAATTGTTACCCTTATTGTTGAAGCGGTGCAGCTTGCTATCTTGCTTGGTTCTATTGTGCCGGTAGAAAAAGCACTTAAGCGTACATTTGATGAAAATGGCGTTAGAAGATAAAATTGATATTTTATCTGTTAAAAGGATTCTACAAATTTTAGTCTTACGAAGAGATTGAAACAGTATGACAAACGAAACATATAAACCACGTGTACCTGATTTGATGGAGGCAATATTTGATGTATGTTATTTATCCTTTGATTTGATTGCAGGTATTTTGTTCTTCGTTTTCTCAAAGGGTAATATTCTTTTTATTCTGTATGGAATTTTGACATTAACACTTTGTGGTGGAGATGCTTTTCATCTGATTCTCAGAGTAAAAAGAGCTTTGAAGGGGAGTAATGATAAGATAAAGAGACAGCTTGGTCTAGGCCTTCAGATTTCTTCAATTACGATGATGGTATTTTATATCATTCTTTTTATATGTCTGGAAATATACATTTTATGAGATACAGGCTCCAATGATATTAGAGATTATTATCTGGAGTTCTGCGCTTGTCAGAATTGTTGTTTGCTTTTTACCTCAGAACAACTGGTGCACTGATGAGGGTAATATGATATTATCCATAATTAGAAATGCTGTATTTGCAGTAACTGGTATCGGAGTTATTATTTTAACATAAAATAAGCAAGAATTCTCCCTCCTCTGCAGGTGCCAGAGTATTGATTGTATCTTACGAGATCATTTACGCAGCAGGAGGAAGAGGAGTCGGAGACTCCGGCTGAGATGTAAAGTGACAATTTTGCTCACTGGAGGACTGTTTATACAGCAGGTCTTTCAGTGGGCTTTTTTCGTTGTTGGTTATTCATGTGAAATATCGTAAAGCTCCTGAATCTCTTCCGGGAGTTTGTCCGGCAGCATGGCATTGATGCCATCTTCATTGCCGTCTTTTATCGCGGTCTCGTAGTACCAGCATTTAAACTTCAGCAGAGCAAGGGTTCTCTCCAGGGCTTTGATCTCGTCTTCCACGGCAGCTTTTCTGGTCTCGAACATCTCTTTTCTCTTCCCATAGCTGGAAGGGCCTTCCATAACCCACTGGAAGAACTGCTTGATATCCTTGATCTCAAGACCGGAGCGTTTGAGGCACTCAATCACGCGGATAGCCTCCAGTTCATCGTCGCTGAAGTAACGGATATTGCCCTTTCTCATCAGATTAGGGAAGAATCCTTCCTTGTCATAATATCTTAAAGTCGAAATAGGGAGATTGTACATCTCCGAAACCTGACCAATCGTGTACATGATGCACCTTCCTTCAAAAAAGTTCTTGACCTAAAGTTAGGTTTAGGTTGTATGATAAGATCATTATAAGATATATTCCAGTAATATTCAAGAAAAATGACCGCAAGGAGGATAAAAATAATGATGAAGACAGAAGAACTTAAGTTGGTTGCTGAATGGGATAAGACTTTTCCAAAAAGCGACAAGGTAGATCACAAGAAGGTGACATTCATTAACCGTTACGGAATTACCCTGGCAGCTGATATGTATACACCAAAGAATGCAAAAGGCGAGCTTCCTGCAATTGCAGTTTCCGGACCTTTTGGTGCCGTAAAGGAGCAGTGTTCGGGACTCTATGCCCAGACTATGGCTGAGAGAGGATACCTGACAATAGCATTTGATCCTTCCTTTACAGGTGAGAGCGGCGGCCAGCCAAGATATATGGCATCTCCTGATATCAACACCGAGGATTTCATGGCTGCAGTGGACTTCCTGTCTGTTCAAGACAATGTTGATGCTGAAAAAATCGGTATCATCGGTATCTGTGGATGGGGCGGCATGGCTCTTAATACAGCAGCTCTTGATACCAGAATCAAAGCTACTGTTGTTTCTACCATGTACGACATGACAAGAGTAAATGCAAACGGATATTTCGACTCAGAAGACAGTGAAGAGGCTAGATTTGCAAAGAAGCAGGCTATGAATGCCCTCAGAACAGAGGAATACAAAAAGGGTGAATACTCAAGAGCTGGCGGATGTCTTCCACTTCCGGTACCGGAAGATGCTCCATTCTTTGTAAAGGATTACAGCGAATACTACAAGGGAAGATGCTACCATGCGAGAAGCCTTAACTCTAACGAAGGCTGGAATAGTCTTGGCTGCCAGTCCTTTATGAATCAGCCTATTCTTACATACAGCAATGAGATCAGAAGTGCCGTATTGATTATGCACGGCGATAAGGCTCACAGCTATTACTTTGGAAAGGATGCTTATGAAGCTATGATCAAGGACAGCAAATATACAGAGAACAAAGAACTTCTCACCATCCCGGGTGCAGTGCATACAGATCTGTATGACAACCTGAAAGTCATTCCATTTGACAAGATGCAGCAGTTCTTAAAGGGAAACGGGGTAGGTTAAGATGGCGAAGAAAGTACTTATTATTTCGACAAGCCTTCGTGGCGGCAGTAATTCCGACATTCTTGCAAAGGAATGTGAAAAGGGAGCAAAAGAGGCCGGACACGAGGTAGAATACATTTCCCTGAAGGGAAAGGACATTAAGTTTTGTATCGGATGTTTGACCTGTCAGACAAAAGGCAGCTGCGTACTTACAGATGATGTGGCAGAGATTATGGAAAAGGTGCTGGCTGCCGAGGTTATCGTCTATGCAACTCCAATCTACTATTACGAGATGAGCGGACAGATGAAGACGCTTCTGGACAGAATGAACCCGATGTATCCGATGGATTATGCTTTCCGCGATATCTATATGATCGCAACTGCCGCAGAGGAAGAGGAAAGCGCATTTGAAAAAGCCTACAACGGTCTTCAAGGCTGGGTGGACTGCTTTGAAAAGGCCAAGCTCAAGGGTCTCGTAACGGGTGGCGGCATCGGTGATGCGAATGACGCTCTGAATCATGAAGAGATCATGAAGAGGGTCTATGAGCTCGGAAAGGCTCTGTAAAAATGAGAAAAATAGGGGATGGATATTATGAAGAAGATAGTACAGACAGCAGGCAGAGCTGCTCTTGGTGAATTCGCACCGGAGTTTGCTCATTATAATGACGATGTTCTCTTTGGAGAAAACTGGAATAATCAGGATATCGATGTAAAGACAAGAAGTATTATCACTGTAGTTGCATTGATGTCCTCAGGCATTACGGATTCTTCTCTGAAGTATCATCTGCAGAATGCGAAAGCCCATGGTGTGACCCAGAAGGAAATCGCAGCAGTGATCACACATGTGGCATTCTATGCAGGATGGCCAAAGGGCTGGGCCGTATTCAACCTGGCTAAAGAAGTATGGGAAACAGGAGAAGGTGATCTTCCTTACGAAGACGAAGCTATGAGAGCACATGCAAAGGAAATGGTATTCCCGATCGGAGCACCAAATGATGGATTTGCACAATATTTTACTGGTAAAAGCTTTCTTGCACCTATATCAACAAGTCAGGTTGGAATCTTTAATGTAACTTTTGAGCCGGGGTGCAGAAATAACTGGCACATTCATCATGCAACAGAGGGCGGCGGACAGATCCTTGTCTGCGTGGCAGGTCGTGGTTACTATCAGGAATGGGACAAGGATGCAATAGAAATGAAGCCGGCAGACTGCATCAATATTCCGGTAGGCGTAAAGCACTGGCATGGAGCTGCACCGGATTCCTGGTTCAGCCATCTGGCAATTGAAGTGCCTGGCAAGGATGGCTCCAATGAGTGGCTGGAAGCAGTAGATGATGAGCAATATGGCAAGCTCGATTAATGATAAAGGTGAATTGCAATGGCTATAACTGTAAATATTTATTATAAAGGGACTGGGTCTGCAGCAAAACAATTTGCAAGGGAAATGACAGAAAGCGGAACGGTGGATGCTATCAGGAAAGAAACTGGAAATCTCCGCTATGAATACTTTTCGCCGTTAGATGATGAAGAAACGGTATTGTTGATCGATAGCTGGGAAAATCAGGAAGCGATTGATATGCATCATGCATCTCCAATGATGAATACTATCATGAAATTACGAGAAAAGTATAATCTTCATATGAAGGTTGAGCGTTATGTATCAGAGGATGGCATACCGGATTCGGACAAGAAATTCATAAAGGAATAGGTGACAATTATGGCAAAAACATTAGTAACATATTTCAGCGCAAGTGGCGTAACAAAGAAGAGTGCGGAAAAACTGGCCGCAGCTGCAAAGGCAGATATCTATGAAATCAAGCCTGCAGTTCCATATACCAAGGCTGATCTGAACTGGATGGACAAGAAATCGAGAAGTAGCGTAGAGATGGGAAACAAGTCCTTCCGACCGGAAATTGTGAAAGATGATTTGGATTTATCTCAGTACGATACTATTCTGGTTGGCTTCCCGATTTGGTGGTATGTGGCACCAACCATCATTAATACTTTCCTTGAAAGCTATGATTTTGCCGGAAAGAAGATTGTTCTCTTCGCAACCTCCGGCGGCAGCGGTTTTGGAAACACGGTAAAAGAACTGAAACCATCCGCTCCTGAAGCAGAAATCGTAGAAGGAAAGCTTCTGAATCGTGCGACAGATAAAGATATCGATGCCCTGATCAAGATGCTGTAAGGGAGGCGACTCTGGATGAAAAAGTTATGGGCAGTTCTCCTTTGCTTTGTACTTCTCTTTGCTATGACTGCGTGCGGAAACAGTGCTCCGGCTGTAAGCTCAGAGAAGCAGGATGCAGAGAATGAGGGATTCACTTTTGGAGATGGAAAAAAGCCAACAGCCAGACCGGGAAATAATCTCTATGTGGTCAATCGTGATTGGACGATCAGCCATGTAGGATGAGCTGGCCATATGGCTTTTCAATCAGCGAAGCGTATCGGTGGGCAGGAGATGATCCGTGTGGATTATGAGAGATATTTGCTTGGGGAAGAAAATTTCGTGATTAATAAAAATAATGCTTGACCCTGACATAATGTCATACCTTATTATGAACTTACCACGACAGGAAAGAAGGTTTGATATTGATGATGACGGTAAATGAAGTAAGCAAATTATCAGGGGTGAGTATACGATCCCTGCATCATTACGACAAGATTGGTCTTCTGCCGGCCACGGAAGTTACAGCTGCAGGCTACAGGCTTTATGACGATAAGGCCCTGGAGCGATTGCAGATGATCTTGTTATTCAAAGAACTTCAGTTTCCATTAAAAGAGATTACAACGATTCTTGATAATCCGGAGTTTGATCGAAGCAAAGCACTGGAACAACAGATAAAGCTTTTGGAACTTCGGAAAGAGCATCTGGAAAACCTGATCGATCTGGCTCGTGGAATAAAGATGATAGGAGTTCAGAAAATGAGTAAAATGAGTTTTGATGCTTTCGATACACGAAAAATTGATGAATATGCAGCCCAGGCAAAAGCATCCTGGGGAACTACCGATGCCTATAAAGAGTTTGAGAAGAAGTCAGCTGGAAGAAGCCGCGAAGAAGAACAGGTACTTGGTGTTCAGATGATGGAAATCTTTGCGGAGTTCGGTAAGATCAGAAATAAGAAACCGGAATCAGAAGAAGCACAGGCCCTGGTAAAGAAACTGCAGAACTATATTACCGAGCATTACTATACCTGTACCGATGAGATTCTGGAAAGTCTGGGACAGATGTATGCAGGTGGCGGGGACATGACAGCCAATATTGATAAATATGCAGGCGAGGGCACTGCAATCTTTGCTAACGAAGCGATAGAAGCGTATATTCTGACAAAATAATTATCGAAAAATCAGAGTTTAGGCACCTTGTGGAGTGAAGTGTTGTCAGTCATTCCATGAGGTGCCTTTTTTGGCTTTTATGAGATTACTTCTTCCCTGGTTAAGCCTCCAGGCTGTCGATCAGGAACATCGATGCCTGCACCTCGAAGCATCGTTTCATAATTGCTTTCGATAATGCCCAGGGTCTTCTGTTGTTTCAGGAGATCCTGCTTTTCTTTTTTGGCAGAGACAAGTTCTTCTTCCAGTTCCAGCTGTTGTCGCTGCAGCTTTTCGGAAGACGGAAGTTTGTGAATACCAAACTCAGCCAGTTCTTTTAAAGTGACATCATGCAACTGATATTCTGCCTGATGTTGTATGCGGTAGAGTGCTTTGTCCGGAGCATCCTTCTCAGCACGAACCACATCACGACATGCACGATAGACTTCACAGTGCTTCATAATAATCTTCTGATTTTGAATAGCTTTTTGTGTTTGCAGGATCTGATCATCCGTAGATTGAATGGAAGCCTTCAAATCAGAAATGTGATTTTGGAATTCTTCATAGTTCAATAGATTGTGCTGTGAAAGATAACTGAAAGTCTTGGCTGCCTCTTTCAGATTATTTTTTCTGGCCCACTGTTCAAAGCCGAGGCGATTGCCGTCAGCGACATAGGAAGTCATCTCCACAAACATCCTTATTTTGAATGATGCATTTTGAGGAATGCGGGCCTTATGACGATTCTTCGCCAGACGTCTCAGGATACTGTCCTCTGTATAATAGGCTCCCAGAGTTTTGACATTGGTGAAATGTTTCTGATCAGGAGCCCGGAAAGCCAGATATTTTCCCTGCCGGATTTCATATCCTGCTTCTTTCATCTTCATCAGGAATTCATCAAAGGAAACGGACGACCAGATGGCACGATCCACGTTGTATTTGAGTTTTGCTTTCCAGCTGTTTCCTCGTTTGTACTCCATATTTTCTTTATATGATTTTGCTTTCTCTCCGGTGGGCATGGACTCTTCCAGACCATATTCCCGGCAAATGCGATTGCTGAGCTTACAGATCTTGTGATAGTTCCGTTTGTTGGAAACATACTTATGGTAGTCCACATAATTTGTTGCGTTAAAAATCAGATGGCAATGGACGTGATCCTTATCAACGTGAGTGGAAAGAACATACTCATGTTTCCCTTTCAGCGTTGCATCAGCAATTTTTGTTGCAACTTCATGAGCGACATTTGAATCTGTGATCTCACCTGGTTTGAAGGAAATGATCATATGCCAGGCAAGGTTGTCTCCCTTCTCCATCACATTATCTTTTCCCATCTTTGCAGTCATAGCAAATTCCAGATCGGCAGTTTCCGGTGAACAGCCATAGGAAGAAACCAGGTTCTGGTCATCGGTTTTATCCGGATTCGTGATATAACCGACAGCTTTCTTTACTGTAGATTTGATGCCGAAGATCTTAATATATGCCATATCTCTTTTATCATCCCCTTCAATTCTTTTATTTCTTCCGGTGTGACAGCACCAGTGGAATTGGCAAGCCTTGCCAGCTGGTTCACGTTCACACCAATCTTGTGCATCTCATAAAATTGTTTCTCAAGGTAAGTTGTATCTGTGTTTACGATGATTCCATCAATAGCCATCTTACGAAGATAAGCTCCCATATTTGCTGTCCTGGACAGAATCATTTTCTTACGAATCATCTTTTTCTCTTCAGCGGTTACAAAAAACTGAATTGGGATATCTCTGGTTCTGTTAGCCATGTAAATCTCCTTTCTGGGGGATAGAGCTTTCACCTCGATTACGCTTCGCTTCATCTCGGTCACGGCTGTCGCCGTATGAAGCCATCCTGACTTGTACAGTTGTAAGCAAGCTTCCAATGTACAATCACGCCGTCTTCGCAAAGCTCGTAGCTTGCGTGAAGATTGGGTAGGGTCCCGGTCTTGTGGCGAATGCTCGGAAGTGGAATGTCATGACACTTCCTGTCCTTGCTATTCTCTATCCCTCAACTACTAAATACAAAAATGTCTGGGGTAGTTTAGACACATTGCTTAGAGAAAAGTTGAATTTGAAAAAACAAGAGTTATGTGATAAAATATGAATTGCCTTACAAGTAGTTGTAAGGGTTGGAGATTGTTGTCAACAGTTCTTTCACCAGCTCAGCTGAGCCGGTCTGAAACTGTCTGCTAGTATAGATGACCAGTTCGGTCAGGACTAATAATAAGATGGTTAAGAACATAATGTTGTCCTCCTGCTTGATTGTAACACAATTAAGTATTGCATTTACAGGATAGCTGGCAATCAAATATAGGTCATTGCCTATCATAAAGATTACTAAGAATGAACGTATACCCATTGACTAAGGAACGCTATCCTCCATGTCGATGGGTATTGCAAATTAGAGGGAAAATAAATGGATGTTAAGGCATGGATTTCGAATCCTAAAGTGATTGCAAAAAGTAAAAAGGGATATGCGCATTTTGACTTACGAACAGATATTACGAAGGTTTCTGAATATGTTACAAACCCAGAGAAAGTAGCGCGACACAGCTTTTATCCATTCATCCATTATGTTATGCGGATGAACAAATACGATAAGAAAACTGGTGTCAAGCAGAAAAAGCGAGAAATATGTTATGCGGCGCATTTAGATCGATGCATTTATCAATATTATAGTGCATTGCTAAACGAGAACTACAACAGCTATCTTAAAGAACAAGGAATTTCTTCTGTACCGGTTGCGTATAGAACAGATTTACAAAAAAGCAATATTCATATTGCTAAGGAAGCTTTTCAATTTATTCGAGAGAATAAAAAGTGCTTGGTTTTAATTGGTGATTTTACAGGCTTTTTTGATTGTCTTGATCATCACTATTTGAAACAGCAGTGGTGCAAAGTTATGGGATATGATTTTTTACCACCAGATCATTATGCTGTTTTTAAAAATGTTACAAGATATAGCTGTTGGGAATTAGACGACTTGCTTGCAATTACTGGACTAAATCAAAAAGAGTTCAACAAGAGAAAAGTGGCTCTTTCAAAAGAGGAGTATCGTAAAAATAGAAGTCATATTGTGAAGAATAATAAATCAAAGCAGATTCCACAAGGTTCTCCTATTAGTGCAGTGCTTGCTAATATCTATATGATCGATGCGGATAAGGAAATTTATGATTATATAATGTCGCTCGGTGGCACATATATGAGATATAGTGATGATTTTATTGTTATTGTGCCTGCATCTAGAGCAGATATAGGATTGTTTCAAACTGTTTTAGATATTTTGCAAAAAATTCCAAATCTAGAACTTGAACCGAACAAAACTCAGATTTTTGAAGTTGCAGATGAAACAGTGAAAAATATTGGGCGTGACTTATTAGAAAACGCAGATGCTAGTAAGAAAGCAATTAATTTCCTGGGATTTACATTTGATGGAAAAAGTGTATCTATCCGATCAAAAACGATTAGTAAATATTATTATCGGATGTATAGAAAGGCAAAATCGATTTCAAAAAATCCGAAGTTGTCTGGGGCAGATAATTTGTACAAGAGATATTCTATTCATGGAGCCAAAGCAAAACCCGGTAATTTTTTTACGTATATTAAACATGCAGAAGAAGTATTTGGTGAAGACGAATTGATATACAGAGATTTGAAAAATCATATTCCCAAGATAAGAAGGGCATTGAAAAGAACAAGTAAATAAAGAAATCGAGCAGACTATCAATTAATGGTAGTCTGTTTTTTTATTAAAAAAATAGCGTTTTAAATAGCAATTAAAGGCGCCCGGAGACCGGTTGGCTGTCGGGATTTTTGCACAGCTATTTGTTGTAAACTGGTAGCATCAGAAAAGGAATCAAGGAGGATGGCAAATGAAGGGATATGTTACAAACAACGGATACATGGGATACGTAGATGGCAAGTACATTTTATTTGCCAGCGACAAAGAATATTTTGAATTCATGGAAGACTAAGGAGGAAGTGCAATGAGTAAGATTTATTTCACACTGACAGGAACCAAGTATTATCACGGAAACGAATTCCTGAAGCCGGGAATGAAACTGAAACTTAAGAAGGAACCGGATAACAAGTTCGATAAAGAGGCCATCGTTGTAAAGATGGAAGGACTCGGTGAGATCGGACATGTGGCAAATAGCGCACACACCGTCATCGGTGAGAGCATGAGTGCCGGACGCATCTATGACAAAATCGGTAACACTGCAAAGGCCAAGGTTGTCCTGGTAACTCCGCACGGAACGATCTGCAGTCTCTGTAAGAAGAGTCTGATTGATAACAAACATAAGAAGATGGAGGAAGCAGTCGATGAATAAAGTAATCCTGATGGGACGCTTGACCAGAAATCCAGAAGTAAGGTATGGCGCCGGAGAGAATTCTACTGCAGTTGCAAGATATACCATTGCAGTTGAGCGCCGATTCAAAAGAGACGGTGAGCAGAGTGCAGACTTTATTGGCTGTGTTGCCTTCGGGCGTAACGCAGAATTTGCAGAGAAGTATCTGCGCCAGGGAACAAAGATTGTATTGACCGGAAGAATTCAGACCGGCAGTTACACGAATCGTGATGGCCAGAAAGTTTATACAACAGACATCGTTGTTGAGGAGCAGGAGTTTGCAGAAAGCAAAGCAGCTGCAGGTAATGGCGGTCAGAATAATTACAGCAGACCAGTAAGTAACCCAACAGATGCTGATGGATTTATGAACATTCCAGATGGAATCGATGATGAATTGCCATTTTCATAAACAGATTTGGGAGGATAAATTATGTTTGGATTTGATAAGATGTTTGATTTTAATCGTGATGGACGCTTGAATGCATTCGAGAGAGCTGCACAGTTTCAGTTTATGGATAATATGATGAAGAGCAGAGAAGCTGATTCATTTAATGATGATGATGAAACAGATGTATTTGCTGAGGCAGGGCTTGATTACGATGAGTTAGAGTTTATGGATCCGGAAGAAAGAAGAGAAGTGCTGGAAGATGCAGGACTGGATCCAGATGAGTTTGATTTTTAGTGGATATGGAAGAGGAGATAGAGTGCAGAAAGAAGATTTCTTTTTTAAGGATGGAATGTTTGCTCAGAATGATAAATATATTCTGAAGGCTTTGTGTGAGGAAGATAAAGCTAATTATTTAATGTTATATCGTGAGAATTCCATCGTGGCAAAAACTTCTTCAAAGATGAGTGGTGTAGATTACGATGAGTTTGCTGAATTTGTTTGGGAGAAACTTCCAGAAGACGATGCAATTTATGTATCTGTTTTCTTGAAGGACGATAACTTGTATGTTGGAAATATTACTATGCAGCATTTGGCTTCAGATAAACCCGAAATTGGGATGGATGTTTTGTTGAAATATCGCAGGCAGAAAATTGCTTATGAAACCATCCCTCTGTTTGCGAAAAGAGTATTAGAACTTATGCCGATAGAGTATTTCATGGTGAGAATTTACTCGGATAATGAGCCAAGTAAAAAACTGTTTGAGAAACTTGGTGCAACACAAATTGGTAAAGAACCAAGTGAGTTTGCTGAAGCTTTGGCGCAACTCAAAGAAAGTTTAAAAGAGGAGTATGAAGAAATTTTGACTCGTAATCCAGAGGCTGAAAAGATTGCAAGTGAAAGGTATATTGTGCAGTACAAATATCTTCTGAAGTAATTAGGTGGCTGAGATCGTTTGTTCGATCTCAGCTATCTTTGTATTTGAAAATAAAGAACATATGTTTCTTCGCTCGCTTGAGGGAAAAGGATAGAATTTGTTATTCTTTGCTCCTGGTTCCGCAGGGTTCTTCCCATCTGAATTATCTTTACATTTATATGGATGCATTCTTGCGTTTGTGAAGATGAGTCTTGTGAATGTGATGAAGCAATGATATACTTCAAATAGAGGTGTTACTATGCGTCATATTATGCGTGAGGTGTCAATATATGAATGTAAGTTACAAAAAGTTATGGAAGCTTCTTATTGATAAAGACATGATGAAAAAAGATTTACAGGCCGAGACTGGTTTGAGTTGGGCTTCTGTGACGAAATTGTCAAAAGGAGAACCTGTCAGCATGGAAGTGCTGATGAAAATCTGTAAAGCTTTGCATTGTGATGTAGGCGATATAGTCGAATTTATAGAAGAGCCAGAAGAGTCTTCTTCAAAAGAGTAGGAGGAACAGGGATGGCCAATTTACAATTAAACAGTCCTTATAAAGGATCCGCATCTTTGACTCGTGAGCAGTTCTTATTTTATGAAATGAGAACCACAGCAAAGCTGATAGAAGAAGGAGTTAATAATACAGAGATAATGGAAAAGGTTTTTAATGAAAACTTATTCCATTATCCAACAGAAAAAACGATTAAAAAGGTATTTGTAAGGCATGTATAGCAAGACTGCATTCCAAGTCCCTCATTTGTTGATTTTGCAACTGTTCCGCCAGAGCTGATGAGCGCATTCCAGCTTATTCCATATCAGAGTGCAGAAGATGCGGTGTTTAAGGCACTGGGAATTGAGTGACAAATTGGGGATAGGACGATTGTATAGCGCTTTTGCCCTATCCGTCAAATAATGCTTGCAAATAGAAGTGGAAATAATGGATAAAAATCAAATTAGAAATATTGTTCGTCAAATGGATTATTCGAAATCAGAAATAGAGATTGATCTTTTGACTGATAATATCAAAGATAATATTGACAATCAATTGTATGATTTTTCGCTCTATAGAAAAGATATTTTTACCCAGCAAGGGAAAAAAAGAATTGTATATAGTTATCCGAATTTATCTACAGAAGCTGTTATGTGTCAATATCTAAAAAAACAGATTGATAGAAATTTTCGTATTCGTTATGCGTCAAGAAATCGGATAATGAATGTATTCTTTAATGTTTTGCCAGTCATCAAAGATATGAATGATTTTGTGATTATTCGAGCAGATTTTAAATCTTTTTTCGATAGTGTTTTGTCACGGCATGTATATGACAGGTATATCAAAGAATCCCTTATGTCTAGATGGGACAAAGAAATTTTAGAACAGTATATTGAAGAGTTTAAGTATTGCTATGCGGGGTTATGTTTGTCTAATGGATTGACAGAGATTGTATGCAGGGAATTTGATTCACGAATAAGAGCCCATTTATCTAAGTATGGAATGTTTTTTTATGAACGATATGTCGATGATATACTTCTTATTACTAATAAATATATTTCGCAAAATCAATTTTGTAATGTTATACAGCATACAATTCAAGAAGTATTTGGTGATTCTCCGGTAAAAATTAATATGTCACCAGGAAAGTTTTCTTATATTACAAGAAGAAATCTTTCGACATCGCAGAAATTTAACTTTTTGGGTTATGAATTTGAGATACGAAAAGTGACAGGGAAAAATCCAATATGTTTCAAATACGGAATTGCAGAAAAAAAACGTAAAAAATATACAGGGATAATTGAAAGAGCTTTTATTCAGTTTAAAAAGGATGGAGATATTGAACTTTTGCGACAAAGGTTGAAAATTTATTCATCGCGTGTTGTGATTGCCAGAACAATAGGTAGCAGTTCATATGATTGGCTCAAAAAGGGTGTCGTTGCAAATTATAATGAATTACAATTTCATATGGATGCATTAGAGCCGCAAACGAAAGACTTTTTGAAAAATTTATATGTGAAGTTATTAAGCAAACACGGATGTGTTATGCCGTATTTCTTAAAGCAATCTTTAACTGAAGAGAGCATTTATAATTTGGAATCAAACATGAAAAGAAACCGATCTATAATGTTTGAGAAGAATATTGGAGTGTCAGAAAGTACACTTTTAAAATGGATACGAAAATTAAACCCTGAGTACTGCAACGAAGACAAGGATTATTATAGAATGGTGATTGATTATTTGGCACTGATAAAAGTAGAGTAGCATCATCCCAAGGATGATGCTACTCCTATACAACGTATAACCTTACGGAAAGTACTTTGTACTGCTTACGTGTGTAAAGTCTATGAAACCAAAGTTCCAAAGATTTTACTTGAACGATATATCATTCATTGAAATTATAATTCGAATTAGAGGTGAAGTCAATGGATCTTACAAATATAAAAAGAAATCAATTGGATTACATGCTGACAGATGTTCTGCCAACGGAGTTGTCAGACCGATTTACATATGCATACTTTTATGAATATTTGATAGATAGAAGTAAGGACATTAACCATATCGTAAGGGAACTAATACGATTAAAGAACAAAAATGGTAAGGAAGTTCTCTTTAATGGAAGCAGCAATTGGGTGACGGCACCACTTAAATACACTATTATGAAGCAATTACATAGTGAGAGAGAGATTAGTTTATTGCAGCCAATGGCGGCGATGGAATTATTCTTGTTTGTAAGTGTGTATCAAAAAGAACTGTTGGCCTTATTAGATAAGAATTCAGTATTTTCGCTCCGATTCCATAATAAGAACAATGATTTGATTTATAAATCAAAGAATAGATCAGTTATTAAATATTTTAGTGATTTAAGTGAAGAAACGGGGAAAGAGATAATAGAACAGACGGGCATGTTTTTCAAAATAGGTCCTTATAAATCAATTGCAGCATTTACCTCCTCAGAGGAATGGCTCATATTGAATAGTAAATACAAATTCTTTATTAGAACAGATTACAAAGCATGCTTTGATAGTATTTATACGCATACGTTCAACTGGATTATTGGAAAAGATGTCAATGATACCAAAGAATTCAAAAATGGAAGTCTCTACACAGCTATAGATAGAGTATTAATGAATATCAATGCAAGAACTTCGAATGGAATAGTAGTAGGTCCAGAATACTCAAGGATGGTTGCAGAGCTTTTGCTTCAGGCAATAGACAAAGATGTGTATAATATGCTACTCAACGAGTGTTATGATGCTGGAGAACACTATAATGTGTACCGGTACGTAGATGACATTTTCATTTTTGCTGAGACCGAGGGGATAGCAAATCATATTGTTGAACTTTACGCAGAGGCGGCCAGAAAATATTTATTAAGACTAAATGATGCCAAACTTTTTAAGAGCAAAGTGCCGTTTGTATTAGATGATTGGTTAAATGAGACTAATATTTTTACTAACAGAGTGACGGCATTGTTATTCTATAATCGTGAAGAAAGAAAAGCCTACATGGAAGCAGTTTCTGATGGACAGGAACAAGTTAATCCATGTTTAATTAAGGGAAGTGGATTGGCAACAAGCAAGAGAACAATTATGAATCAATTAAATGAATTGATTTGTAAATATGAGTCTCAAATGAAAACGATAACAGCTTATTTTTTAGGAATGCTGCTAAATAAAGTCTCTCGTAATAAGGATAAGGTGTCTTTGTTCAAGAAGGATGTTTCGGAACATACTGTTTTTAATTTTTTAGATCTAGCTTTTTATGGATATTCTTTTTTTCCGAATTATAACAATACGCAGAAACTACTTTCTATAATCAGTTATGTAAGAGACGAGTTTGATATTTTTGCGTATCAGGATAAGCTTCAAAATTTATTGAATAGGTATGCGTTTGTGTTTGATAAAGCAAATGTGAACGATATTGTAAATTTGATTATGTTTTGCCGACAGGCTAACATTGCTGTGCCGTATAAACAAGAAATTAATATTGTTAGAAGACTTCATGAAAAAGATGATCCCATCTTATGGGCATCATATCTATTGTATAGCCAATACAGTAAAAAATATTATACAGAAATACGAAGCATTATTGGAAATAAACTAATCGAATGGTTGGAAGGAATTGTTCAAAAAGACAGTGTTTATACCTACCGTGAATTTTGGTGGGTTATTGTGTTCAATAAGTCTCCGCATATCACAGTGGCGGAGCAAGCTAGGATTGATGGTTTGCTTAGTATATTAAAAATCGGTATCAATAATACACCTGGTGAAACTATTGGAAATTTATTTGTTGACTACCTAAGAAATAATCCAATTCAATTTTTTGAATGGGATATGGAAAAAAGAGACTTTTTAAGAAATATTACATTCAAGACCAAAGAAAGAAGTATATTCAAGAATTATCAAGAGAATTTAGCCTCTTTATATTGGAGCAGTTTGTAACTTAAAAGGAGATTTGTATGGACCAGACAATTGATTATTACAATCTCAATGCAGAAAATTTCATAGAGAATACGCGGAATGTTGATATGCATCTGGCCCAGGATAAATTTCTTCATTTGTTGAATGAGGGAGCCGCTATCCTTGATTTTGGATGCGGTTCTGGCCGTGACACGAAATATTTCTTGGATAAAGGTTATCAGGTAACAGCGATCGATGGGTCTGCAGAACTTTGTCGGTTGGCCAGTTCTTTTACCGGTATTGAAGTGAAAGAAATGCTGTTTCAGGAATTGGATGATATGGGTACTTACGATGGCATATGGGCTTGCTCATCTATTTTACATTTGCCGAAGGTCGAACTATTGTCGGTTATCTGTAAGATGTGCATGGCATTGAAGGATAGTGGCGTGATTTACACATCTTTCAAATACAGTGATTTTGAAGGCGTGCGTAATGGTCGGTATTTTATAGATTTTACTGAGGCTTCCTTTAAGGAATTCATAGCAAAGATTCCGGAACTTACGATAGAAGAATATTGGATCACTGACGATGTCAGACCAGGAAGGGGTGATGAGAGGTGGCTCAATTTGATACTC
>NZ_JBBMEK010000042.1:0-17639 GCF_040096555.1 Coprococcus intestinihominis
AATTTGCTTACGCAGTGTTTTAGGGAGGACCCGCTTTATCATAGCCTGATTCCAAATAAAGACGTCAGGGAAAGGCTGATGCCGGAGCTTTTTAAATGTGATCTGACGGAGTTCTATGAATGCTGTGATATTTATGCAGACAGCCCGGAATGCAACAGTCTGTTGGTGGTTTCCGATGAAATGGAACCCTATGAGCATTTATTTAAAGCGTATTTTACAGAAATTGCGGTAGCATTAAAGACGGATGGTTATCTTCTAAAAGAAGATGCTTCCATGCATACATTCTGGAATTTCATTCTGGGGAGGGATTACCTGAATTCTGCATGGACAGACCAGCTGCATCAGAAACATCGCCTTCATGTAATTTATCTGGCGGTGCGACCGAATATGCAGCATCATGGGTTAGCGGATGTGCTGATGAATGAGGTGATTCGATATGCCGACAAACATCGGATGATGGTGTCTTTGGAGACGCACAATCCGGTGAATGTGGAATTTTATCAGCGTTTTGATTTCAAGGTTTTTGGTATTGTACAGAAACACTTTGATCTGAAGCAGTACTGTCTGATCCGTGAAATCAGGAAAAGAGAATCTGCAGCAAAGTAATTGAAGGCTCAGGGAAGCAGGTTCACAAGAAATAGAAGATAAAATACATAAAGAATGCCGTCGCATCCGGGATGATAGAAATCTCCGGTGCGACGGCATTTTGTGGTAGAGTAGACCTTTTATCAGATGACAGGTCCGAGACAGTGGATATCGATGGAAGTAAAGTACTGGATGGCCTCATTTCGTGTCATTTCCCCGTTCAGGACACGCAGCATTTTCTCAAAAGCAGCTTCGCCGACTTCATTGATACTGTTTTTGCCCTCAATAATGACACCGGCGTTGAGATCCATATCGTTTTTCATCCGTTCGTAAGTATTTGGATTGCCGCAGATTTTGATCACCGGCATGCACGGAAAGCCCTGAGGGGCACCGCGGCCGGTGGAGAACATCATAAACTGGGCGCCTGTTGCAGCCATACCTGTCAGGATTTCCGGTTCACGTCCCGGAGTATCCTTGATCCAGAGGCCTTTGCAGCCGGCAGCATGCTGAGGATATTCAAGAACACCCTGAATCGGACGGCTGCCGGATTTCATAATAGCTCCAAGGCTCTTTTCTTCAATAGAGCTTAATCCGCCGGCGATATTGCCCGGTGTTGGCTGACCTTTTCTCATATCGCAGCCGATGGCTTTGGCACGTCCCTCCATTTCATTGACGATCTGGTAGATCTTCCGGCCGACAGGACCGTTTTCACCGCCCACGGCACGGCGGGCCAGAAGATGTTCACCGCCAATGAATTCTGTTGTTTCGCCAAAGATAACTGTTGCACCAAGATCCACCAGTTTGTCAGCAACATAGCCGATGACACAGTTGGAAGCGATACCGGAAGTTGTATCAGAGGCACCGCATTTAATGGACATAACGACTTCGGAGATATCTGTTTCTTCACGCTGCAGGCCGGAAATTTCTATGGCCATATTCCGGGCGATGTCGGTACCTTTCTGGATGGCGTTGGAGACACCGCCAAGTTCTTGAATACGGATAATTTCAACGTGTTTGCCTGTGGCAGAGACCTCTTTATACAGGCGTTCAACATCAGTACCTTCACAGCCCAGGCTGACGATCAGTACAGCTCCAAGATTCGGGCTTTTGCCGAGACTGATCAGTGTGTCCGTAACTCTTTCAAGATCCGGCGGCATCTGGCAGCAGCCCTGATGATGCGGAAATGTGACACAGCCCTGTACCTGTCGGCAGATGGCTGAGGCAACATCTGATGCGCAGGTAACACTCGGAATAATACCAACATAATTTCTGATACCGACCTGACCGTCAGGACGGCGATAACCATTGAATGTATAACCCATTACACTGTCCCTCCTTCCAGATCACCGCGTCCGCGCTGACTGTCCATGTTGTGGATATGGACATAATCACCTGCAGCAATATCCCTGGATGCGGCACCGATGGCCTCACCGTATTTAATAATTTCTTCGCCCTTTTTAATATCGCAGAGGGCAATCTTGTGTCCGTAAGGAACATCAGACAATAATTGAATTTCAAAGTGGTGGCCCTTTTTGTCTGCGACGTTGGCGATCATGCCGGCTTTGACGTCGTTGGTAAAGACGGTGGCCACATTATCGTGGTCAATTGCTTTTAATGCAAAAACTTCAGCCATTGTAAGTCATACGCTCCTTTCAGTTTTTCAGTTGCTGTTTTGTAAGTCATGATTATGCGTTGGCTCTTGTCAGAAGATTTTCCCAGCGTCTGTCGATTTCTCTCTGGATATCTTCAATGAGATGTTCATTTTCCGGTTTGAAAAGGTGGGCAAAACGACCCTGGCTTCTCAGGAAATCTTCAATTGGCAGTTTTTTCTTTGGAATGTAATTGACAACCCATTTTTCACCGTCATAACATTCAAATAATGGCCAAAAACAGGTATCCACAGCAGCTTTGCACAGATCAATGATATCCGGTGTATTATAGCGCCATCCGCGAGGACACGGTGCCATAATATTGAGGAAAGCGGCCCCGGGTGTGTATAAAGCTTTCTCGGATTTGATATGTAAATCCCTGAAATTTTGGACAAATGTTGTCTGGGCAACATATGGTACGTGATGAGCTGCGATTACTTCAGCCAGATCTTTGCGGTTTTGCGGTTTGCCGTTGCTGACTGTACCGACAGGTGTTGTTGTTGTATCCGCATACAGAGGTGTTGCAGAAGAACGCTGGATACCTGTGTTCATATAGGCTTCATTGTCATAGCAGACATAAACCATATCGGTGTTTCTCTCCATAGCACCGGAAAGGGACTGGAAACCGATGTCATACGTTCCGCCGTCGCCGCCTACAGCGATAAATTTGTAAGTACCGTCTATTTTGCCTTTTTTGGACATGGCTCTGTAAGCAGCTTCCACGCCTGAACAGGTTGCACTGGCATTTTCAAATGCTGTGTGAATGTAGGAATCCTGCCATGCTGTGTATGGATAGATAAAAGTGGAAACTTCCATACAGCTTGTTGCATTGCAGATAACTGCATGGTCTTCAGGATGAACAGCTTTCATCACATTTCTAAGGGCAATGGATGCACCGCATCCTGCACACATTCTGTGACCGGCAGTCAGTCTGTCGGGACGTTCCATATATTCTTTAAAATTATATGCCATTTCGATTCCTCCTTATCCCTTCAGGGACAGATAACGATATGTCTGTCCGACTGTGCCGTCAGCGGCAATTTTCATCATATCCTCATAGACACTTGTAAGGCTTGCAACAGTAACATCACGACCGCCGAGACCATATACATAATTAACGAATTTCGCGTGGATGCCGGCATCATAAAGTGCACATCTGACATCGGCGCCCAGAGGACCTGTGACCGTATTGAAACTTTCTGTACGATCCATGCAGGCAACAACTTTGACATTCTTTAATGCTTCTGCAATCTGGGATGCCGGGAATGGACGGAACATGCGGACTTTGATCAGGCCGGCACGGATACCCATGCTGCGGAGTGCATCAACAGCGTCCTTGCCTGTGCCGGCAGCACTTCCCATGATGACCATGGCATAGTCAGCATCTTCCATGCGGTAGGATTCAAAGAAGCTGTATTTTCTGCCTGAAATTCTCTCAAAATCTGCAGCAACATCTAACATAACCTTTTTGGAATTTTCCAGTGCCTGAAGATTAGCACGTTTGGCTTCCATAACATAAGGCGGATTCGCATAAGGTCCGATGGCCAGCGGCTCGGATGCATTCAGAAGATAGTGTTCGGGTCTGTATTCACCTACAAAATTTTTGACAACATCATCTTCTAACAGTTCGATATTTTCAACACCGTGGCTGATGATAAAGCCATCCTGGCAGACCATGATCGGCAGACGGACATCCGGATGCTCGGAAATACGGAAAGCCATGACCATATTATCATAAGCTTCCTGGTTATTTTCTGAGAACAGCTGGATCCAGCCGGCGTCACGGGCACCCATGGCATCAGAGTGGTCACAGTTGATGTTGATCGGCCCGGAGAGAGCACGGTTGACAAGAGCCAGAGCCAGCGGCAGTCTGTCGGAGGCTGCCACATAAAGCATTTCCCACATATAGGCAAGGCCGCAGGAAGAAGTTGCGGTCATGGCGCGGGCACCGGCTGCGGAGGCACCGATGGTGGCACTCATGGCGCTGTGTTCACTTTCTACGGGAACAAAAACAGAATCGACTTTGTCATTGGCAACATAGCTGGAAAAATACTGAGGGATTTCTGTTGATGGCGTAATTGGAAAGGCTGCGACAACGTCAGGATTAATCTGGCGCATGGCAGTTGCAATCGCTTCATTACCGGATAATCTTTCTCTGATTGACATTATTCGTCACCTTCTTTCATGGTGATGGCACCGAATGGACATACTTTGGCACAGATACCGCAGCCTTTGCAGTGCATCAGGTCAAAATCTTCACGTTTCTGGTTTTTTACAGGAATGGAGGAATCCGGACAAACCGGCACGCACATCAGACATTGTTTGCATTTGTCCATATCCAGAACCGGCACATTGACACGCCATTCACCTGTATTGAATTCAGGAGCCGTGGCACCGCCTGTTACAACAGTACCGGGATTCAGATTCTGCCAGGTAACATCAATATCCTGTTTTCTGATATCAGTTTTCATACTCAATGTACCTCCTTTAAAGCAATTTCCAATGCTTTCATATTGCCGTCAATAACGGATGGCTTGGAAGCAAATTTATGGGCGTAGGATTTGCGCATATCTTCCAGAAAGGCCTTTTCCTCCATAACTCCGGTAATTTTGACAACGGCTGCCAGCATCGGAGAATTCGGAAAATATTTGCCAAGAGTTTCAATGGAAATCTTTCGGGCGTCAATGGTATAAATATGACCGTGATAACCTTTTTCCTCAAGAAGCGGTTTTAATTCATTGCTGCTTTTATGGGAGTTGATGATGATTGCACCGCCTTCCTTGGTACCGGCAGTAACATCGACGCTTTCAATTAAAGACTCATCGACAACAACCACGTAATCCGGCTCATAAATATTGGAATGAACGCGGATCGGGTTACGACTTAAACGATTATAAGCAGTAATGGGAGCTCCCATTCTTTCAGGACCGTATTCCGGGAAGCCCTGAACATAGAGACCATTATTGAAAGCAACATCAGCCAGTAGGAGGGCAGCCGTTTTAGCACCCTGACCGCCGCGGCCATGCCATCTGATTTCAATTAAATCCTTCATTTTCTTACCTCCTTTGATTTGTAAAAAATCCTCAAAAATGATTTTTATAAAGGATAAGACGCTTCAGATATCCAGCGGAATATCCAAGCGTCTTATCTGATATGTGTTCAAAGTGAACACATTGAAATGCGGGCTGTTAAAGAACAACAGCCAGCAGATAGGACATAATACATACGATGACACCTAATACAATACAGATACCAACAGTCTTTGTCATGATCTTGCCGTCAGAGCCTTCAAGTCCGATCGCAGCAACACCGATGGCGATACTCTGAGGGGAGATCAGTTTGCCGATACCGCCGCCTGCAAGGTTGGCGGCAACCAGCATAACAGGGTTGGCACCGATAAGTTCAGCAACCTCATACTGCATCTTGGCAAATAATACACCGGAAGATGTTGTGGAACCTGTTACGAATGTACCGAGGATACCGCAGATTGGTGCGAACAATGGGAAAATAGATCCGGTAAGATCAGCAAGTAAAGTTGCGATGGCTGTTGTCATACCGCTGTAGCCCATAACCTTGGCAAGAGCGATGATGGCAATAACAGTGACCATGGCTTTCCACATGTTCTTTAATGTCTGGCCAAGTGTTGAAATCATTTCGCCGATACTCATATGCTGGGCAAAACCGCCGATGATGCCGGCAAGCAGGATCAATGTTCCGGCATTGCCAATCCATGCCAGCTTGATGGTGGCGGCACCTTCACCGGCATATACAGAGAAAGCTGTTGAAAACTTGCCAAGGAAGGCGTTGATCGGTGGAACAAGCTTGGATGTACCAAGCAGGAAAACAAGCATCAGGATATACGGAAGCACAGCGGCACCCATACCGAATTTAACATCAGAAGCCTCTTCTTCACTGGCTTCGATCATATAAGCAGGATCTGTTGTAGGCGGCATTTTCTTTGCAAAAACGACCAGAACGATCAGACAGATCACACAGCCGATAAGGTCGACAAATTCTGCACCTACAAAATTACCAACGATGGCTGCAGGGATGATATAAGAAAGAGCAGCAACGATGGTGAAAGGAATCATGCCTTCAAAAGGTTTCTTGGAACCGCAGGCTTTACCGGTCATCCATACGATGATGAATGGAACGATAATGGCCGGAATAATCAGCATGTTGATGGCAGGACCCGATAAAAGAGCTGCATCAAGACCAACAGCGCCGGCTGCGGATGTTGTAGGAATGGCAACGGAACCGAATGGCGGTGCAATGGAGTTGGCAACCAGGCAGACAACAGCGGAGAAGATTGGGTCAAAGCCGAGACCAACCATCATAGCTGCAGGGATAGCAACAGGTGTACCAAAACCTGCGATGGCTTCCATGAAACCGCCGAAGCCCCATGTAAGCAGCATAACAAGGACACGCTTGTCATTGGTTACAGATGTAAGAAGGCGTTTGATCATTTCCATAGCACCTGTTTTTACACAGATATTGTAAGTAAACATGGCTGCCAGAATGATCAGACAGATTGGCCAGATCGCGCCGATACCACCTTCAATGGCTGCGGTCAAAGCTTCAGGTACTGTCAGGCTGAATGCCGGAATAACAAGACTCTCTACAATGGAGATAGCCAGTGCGATCAGACATCCGATGTAGCCGGGCATTTTCAGTACAAGAAAGGCAATGAAAAGCCAGATGATAGGAAGTAATGCAAGAATGAATTCCACGAACATAAACGTCGCCCCTTTCCCCTGACAATATATACGAAAAAAGATGCCTTTTGGATGTGCTTCACGGACAAGATGCTGTATATATTGCCTAAAAATAAATAGTGTACCGATGCTCAGATAATAAAAATGATGATCTGAGTGGTTGAACATAATTTAAGTATAATACAAAATGACGAAAAAATCCATTAATAAAATGAAAAAATATTGAAAATGACAAAAGAGAATTAACACATTCCGTCAATTCATCGACAATAAATGAAATTATCAGATAAAACAGATGCGCTGTATTGTATCTGTATAAATACAATCAAATATGTTATAATAAAGGAGACAATAATCCGTGTGCATAGAGGACGGAATTTTGACCTTAGTTTTCGGGAAGCACAAAAAGGGGAATAAGGGGGATTTTACATATGTCGAAGTATATCATTTCACTGGATCAGGGAACCACAAGCTCAAGATGCATTTTATTTGACCATGGAGGAAGAATTGTCAGCGTGGCGCAGAAAGAGTTTACTCAGATTTTTCCGAATCCGGGGTGGGTGGAACATGATCCTATGGAAATCTGGCAGAGTATTCAGGATGTGATGGCAGAAGCCATGGGGAAGGCACATGTCACTGCGGAGAATATTGCCGGCATCGGTATTACCAATCAGCGTGAGACAACGGTTGTCTGGGATAAAAAGACGGGTAAACCGATTTACAATGCCATTGTCTGGCAGTGCAGAAGAACAGCACCTATCATTGAGGATTTGAAGGCAAAGGGATATGAAGCCTTTATCAAGAAGACAACGGGGTTGATCCCGGATGCTTATTTTTCCGGGACAAAGATTAAATGGATTCTGGATCACGTGGAAGACGCCAGGGAGCGGGCCAAAAAGGGTGAACTGCTCTTTGGAACCATTGATACATGGCTGATCTGGAATCTGTCCGGCGGCAGGATCCATGTAACGGATTATACCAATGCCTCAAGAACCATGCTGTTTGATATTCACAGCCTTTGCTGGAATGAGCGTTTGCTGGAAGTTTTGGATATTCCGATGACTATGATGCCTGAAGTGAAACCGTCCAGCTGCATTTACGGGTATACAGATCCGGATGTAACCGGCGGTACCATCGCTATTTCAGGGGCAGCGGGGGATCAGCAGGCAGCTTTGTTTGGTCAATGTTGTTTTGAAGAAGGCATGGCCAAGAATACATATGGCACGGGATGCTTCCTGCTAATGAACACAGGGCATCATGCCGTTGAATCTGAGCAGGGGCTCCTGACGACCATTGCAGCAGGCACGGATGAAAATATGGAATATGCTCTGGAGGGCAGTGTATTTGTGGCAGGAGCGGCTATTCAGTGGTTAAGAGATGGCCTGGAGCTTTTGAAAAAATCATCGGAGTCGGAAGCATTTGCTGAAAGCGTGGATGATACGGCCGGCGGTTATGTGGTGCCTGCTTTTACGGGATTAGGTGCCCCTTATTGGGATCAGTATGCCAGAGGTGCGGTTGTCGGTATCACAAGAGGCTTTACAAAGGCCCACTTTATCCGGGCAACCCTGGAATCACTGGCTTATCAGGTCTATGATATACTGAAAGCTATGGAGAAGGATGCAGGTATTCGGCTGACGGATCTCAGGGTAGACGGCGGTGCCTGTGCCAACAATTTCCTGATGCAGTTTCAGGCAGATCTTCTGGACCGACATGTGCTTCGGCCGGAATGCATTGAGACAACGGCCCTTGGCGCGGCGTATCTTGCAGGGCTGGCTGTGGGCTACTGGAAGGATAAGGATGAGATCAAACAGAATTGGTCGCTGTCCAGGACATTTATTCCGGATATGCAGAATGAGAAGCGTGAGAAACTGCTTCGGGGCTGGCACAAAGCAGTTCGATGTGCTTTTGATTGGGAAGAACACTAAAAAAAGGGATATAAAGCAAACGTTTTGCTTTATATCCCTTTGATTTTTGCCGGGTGAGTGTTATGCTTACATCATGTTAATGGAGGTGTAATGAAATATGATAGTGGTATTTTTTGCGGTCAGCCTGTTGGCATCCATCGTGGGCTCCATCTGTGGTATCGGCGGTGGTGTGATCATCAAGCCGGTATTGGACGCCATGAATGTGATGAGCGTATCATGTATCAGTTTTCTGTCCGGCTGTACGGTTCTGACTATGTCGGTGGTATCGGTATACAAGAACATGCGTGCCGGCAAGAAACTGAATCTTCGGATTGCGACCTTATTGGCCGTTGGTGCAGCTGTTGGCGGTGTGGCCGGCAAGATGATGTTTGTGGCAGTGAAGACATCCGTGGGCAATGAGAATTTCGTAGGCATGGTGCAGGCGATCGTGCTGATCGGCGTGACAGGTATAACGTTTGTGTATACAATTTTTAAGAAGAAAATACATACACTGACACTGAATAATGCTGCTGTGTGTGTGATTGTGGGACTAGTGCTCGGCATTATGTCAAGTTTCCTTGGTATTGGCGGCGGCCCTATCAACCTGATGGTTCTGGGATTTCTTTTTTCGATGTCCACCAAAGAGTCAGCACTGGCTTCCCTGTACATTATTGTCTTTTCACAGGTTACCAGTCTGGTTCAGACCGTCGTTACGGGAACGATTCCGCCGGTGCAGCTGTCTTATCTTGCAGTGATGGTCATCGGCGGTCTTCTGGGCGGTACGATCGGCAGCAGGATCAACAAGAAGATCGAGGATGAGAAAGTTGACAAATTGTTTATGGCATTGATGTTTATCATCATCTGCATCAATATTTACAATACTTATAAATTCGCAGTTGCTCTTTAAAAAGCAAACGTTTGCGTCAAAGCTTTAGCAGACTAAAATGGTTTTTGACCTTTTTAGTCTGCTTTTTCGTCACAAAAAGTCGGAAGAAATTTCCAATTTTGTGTTAAAATTGAATATATCAAAATTGTATCGTTGAAAATACACAAAAAAAATTTTGTAAAATGTGCAAAAAGTAGGATAACGTTTGGATAAAATAGGCCTTATTTTAAACAAAAACTGTGTTAGGATAAGTATATCAAAAGAAACAAAGCATTGACAAAAAATGTAAAACATTTGTGCACATTATATAATTGTGTACAAAATGATAGGAGTGCAGATAAATGGCAGATAATCTTTTAGTTGTACATGGAGGCGGACCGACCGCAGTAATCAATGCATCTTTGTATGGCGTTATCCGTGAAGCTAAAAAGAATCCATCAATTGGAAAGGTTCTGGGAGCAATTGGCGGAACAGGCGCAATCTTTACAGAACAGTTTCTTGATCTGACAGCATTTTCAGATGAGAAGCTGAAACTTCTGCTTCACACACCGGCTTCGGCCATCGGATCATCCAGATATCCGCTGTATGAAGAAGATTATGCGAAGATGCCTGAGATTTTCAAGAAACACCATATCGGTTATGTTCTTTTAAATGGCGGGAATGGTACGATGGATGCATGTGAACATATTTATGAAGTTTGTCGGGATCACGGCATTGGTGTTGCAGGTATTCCGAAAACGGTGGATAATGATATTGCAATGACAGATCATGTACCGGGCTATGGCAGTGCCGCCAGATATCTGGCAGCAACGACACAGGAAGTCGGAGAGGATGTTAAGTCACTTCCAATCCATGTCAGTGTCATTGAGGCCATGGGAAGAAATGCCGGATGGATCACTGCAGCATCAGCCCTTGCAAGACGTAAGAAAGGTGATGCACCGCATCTGATCTATGTACCGGAAAGACCATTCCATGAAGATGAATTTCTGGAAGATGTAGAAAGACTTTACAAGGAAAAAGGCGGCGTTGTTGTTGTTGCCAGTGAAGGTTTGACGAACGTGAATGGTGAATCCATTGTTCCTCCGATTTTCAAGAGCGACAGAGCTGTATATTATGGCGATGTCAGTGCTTATCTGGCTGAGTTGGTCATTAAGAAACTGGGTATCAAAGCCAGAAGTGAGAAACCGGGTATCTGCGGAAGAGCATCTATTGCCCTCCAGTCACCGGTGGACAGAGCAGAAGCAATTCTGGTAGGTGAGCTGGCTGTCAAAGCTGTGACTAGCGGCAATGGTGGACATATGATCGGCTTTAAACGTCAGCCCGGGGATATTTATCAGGTTGAACCGGTACTTGTACCGCTGAAGGATGTCATGCTTTATGAGAGAAAGCTTCCTGAAGCTTATATCAACGAGAGAGGCAATGACATCACGGATGAATTTGTGAAATGGTGCGAACCGCTGATCGGTGGCCCGCTTCCTGAATTCCTGAATTTCAGAGACTATATCTAAAAGTTTCTTATCCATATACTGGAAAGAGAATAGATGATACAATATAGGGAGGAAATTGTAACAATGAAACATATTTATCTGAATCTGAAGAGATTTGATATTCCAACAGAGACAGGCGGCGTCAACCGCATCGCTTCGCCGGCGGAATGGGGACCATATATTGTCTCCCACACACAGGATCAGCTGGCGGCCTACAATCCAAAGGATGTAGAGTTTGCCATGTTTTTCCCGGAAGCCCATCTGATTGGTGCTGTTTCAGCAAGAAAAGCAGACAGTGCATTGAAGATCGGACCACAGAGTGTTCTGGGACAGGATACAGCCGTTGGCGGCAACTTCGGTGCATTTACTTCAAATCGTACAGGTAATGCCATGAAAGCCATCGGGTGTGATGCTGTACTGATCGGTCACTGTGAAGAGCGCCGTGATAAGCTGAGTATCATTGCTGAAGGCAAGGGTACAGATGCAGCAGCTGTCAACCGGATCCTGAACAAAGAGATTAAGGCAGCTATTGCAGCTGGTTTGGATGTACTTTACTGTATCGGGGAGAATGCCGATGAACAACCAAGATGGCAGGAAGTTCTGAAGGAACAGTTGACAGTAGGTCTTGAAGGCGTAGACAAGAGTAAAGTCACCATTGCCTATGAGCCTGTATGGGCCATTGGACCTGGCAAGATTCCGCCGGATGCAGATTATATCAGGAAGATTGCTTCTTATGTCAAGGAAGTGACAGATGGCATGGATGTTGTCTATGGCGGCGGCTTAAAGACAGACAATGCGAAGATGCTTGCATCCGTCAAAGAGATTGACGGCGGTTTGATCGCGTTAACAAGATTTTCAGGAGAGATTGGTTTTTATCCGGATGAATATCTGGAGATCATTAAGACTTATCTCGGATATTAATTCACAGTACATATCGTTTACAGACAGAATTTAAAATGGAGGTTTTTTAGAATGGGCAAGAAGAGCAAAGGCGCTGATTTTGTCGGAAAGATTCCAAAGGGTGTCTGGCTGCTGATTTCATTAGTAGTAGCATTGATATTATGGACAGTTTTATCAATCATCCCAAGTACATCCAGATGTTTTCCGAATGCGATTAAAGTTATTGGTTCCATCCAGACGATGGTTTCAAGAGGTTTACTGTTCAAGGATATCGGAAGCAGTTTGATTTCCGTATTACTTGGTTTCCTGATCGGTTTCGTTACAGCCGTTCCGGTTGCGTTCCTGATGGCATGGTACAGACCTGTAAGATTCATCATTGAGCCATGGATCCAGTTCATCAGAAACATTCCACCACTGGCTTACGTACCACTGGTTGTTATCGGTGTTGGTGTCGGTCGTACACCTCAGGTCATCGTTATCTGGCTGGCTACATTCCTTACAATGACAGTCACAATTTTCCAGGGTGTTATCAACGTGGATGAGACATTGATCAAAGCTGCAAGAGTACTTGGTGCAAAGGATTCAGACCTTTTCGTTAAGGTTATTTTCCCAGCAACAACACCATTTATTATCACAGCTATCCGTCTTGGTATTTCAACAGCCCTGACAACACTGATCGCTGCCGAATCAACAGGTGCAGTTGCCGGTCTTGGTATGCGTATCAAAGCATTATCTAACTCTTATGAAACAACACCAATGCTTCTCTACATTATTATCATCGGTATCATCGGTATGCTGGCAGAGAAGATTCTTAAATATTTTGAAAGGAAGTTAACAGGATGGCAGGAAAAGAGGGAAATATAAAAGTCAGTATTCGTAATGTCGTAAAGAAATACGACACACGAAATGGTGAAATGATCGCTTTAAATGGTGCCAATCTTGACATCATGGAGAATGAGTTTATCTGTGTTATCGGACCTTCCGGCTGCGGTAAGTCCACACTTTTGAATATTATCGCAGGTCTTCTGGAACCGACATCCGGTGAAGTTATCGTAGATGGACACAAAGTTGAAGGTACAGGCGTGGATCGAGGCGTTGTCTTCCAGCAGTATGCACTGTTCCCTTGGCTGACAGTTAAGAAAAATGTTCAGTTTGGTCTGAAACTTCAGGGCAAGTCCCAGACAGAAATGGATGCCATCGCTGAGAAGTATATCAAGATGGTAGGTCTTGAGAAGTTTATAGATTCTTATCCGAAGGAATTATCCGGTGGTATGAAACAGCGTGTGGCCATTGCAAGAGCTTATGCCGTTAATCCTTCTGTTCTTCTTATGGATGAGCCTTTTGGTGCTCTGGATGCCCAGACAAGAACACAGCTTCAGACAGAGTTGTTAAAGACATGGCAGGAAGAGAACAAGACATGTTTCTTTGTTACCCATGATATTGAAGAAGCCATCGTACTGGCATCAAGAGTTGTCATCATGAGTGCACGTCCTGGACGTATCAAAGAGATCATCGATATTGATATTCCTCATCCGAGAGATCAGGCAACAAAGATGAGTCCGAGATTCGTTGAATTGAAGAATTACATTTGGAGTCAGGTATATCAGGAATATCTGGAAGTTCAGAAATAATAAGTGAATTATTATCTTGCAGACCGCACAGAAGCGTCATCTTCAGGAAATGACTGCTCTGCGCGGAATGTGAGATTATAATGATACAGATGAACGGCGTAATGAACCGGTCACCGACACACTTTTTTTAGGAAAAGGAGAGATTGGGAAATGAAAAAAAGAATCATGGCAGTTGTTGTAACAGCAGCAATGGTAATGGGTGCTTTAGCAGGATGCGGAAGCTCATCTGCAAAAGAAACACAGGCACCTGCATCAACAGAGGCAGCATCAGAAACTGCTGCAGCATCTGAAACAACAGGGGAAACAGAAGCATCAGATGCAGCTTCAGGTGATCTGACACATGTGAACGTTGCTTACATGGCAAACTACGCATCACTGTGGCAGGTAGCAACAGCAATCAACAAAGGATACTTCAAGGATGAAGGTCTTGATGTTCAGCTTTACATGTTCCAGGACGGTCCTACAGAAATCGCTTCTATGGAATCCGGTTCAATTGATGTCGCTTACATCGGACCTGGTGCACACAAACTGTGTATCAAAGGTCAGGCAGATATCTTCTGCTTCTCACAGCTCGGCAACGCAGACTGTGTAATGGGTCTTAAATCTCATGGTGTAAACTCCCTTGAAGATCTGAAGGGTAAGAAAGTTGCTTATGCATCCGGTACATCTTCAGAAACAATCTTAAAGAGAGCTCTTAATTCCGTTGGCCTGACAATGGATGATATTGAAGCATATGATATGGAAGTCAGCAACATGGTAAGTGCAATCGTTTCCGGTTCTATCGACGCTTGTGCTCCTTGGTCTCCAAGCTCAACAACAATTGCAAACGAACTTGGCGATGATGTTCAGACATTCTGTACAAATACAACATTCTCTGATATCGCAGCTGACTGTGCAAGCTGGATCTGCATGCCAAGCTACGCAGAAACAAACAAAGACGTTCTTGTGAAATTTACAAAGGCTCTTTACAAAGCAATGGATTTCGCTTCAAACCCAGACAACTATGATGAAGTTGCAGGTTATGTTGCTCAGGAATGCGGTACAGACAAAGAAAGCGCACTTGCTCAGACAGGCGACGGTGCTTGGCTTGACAGCGCAACACTTCTTAAATATGTAGGCGATGGTACAATCAAAGGTTACTATGAAGTACAGCAGAAGAACTTCATCGACAATGGTGATGTTGAATCTGAAGTGCCTGTAGAAGACTATGTATTATTCGACGTTATGGAAGAGGCAGGTAAGTAATCTGAATTTTTAATTCTTTACTGCAGGGCAGTATCTGCCATCTTTAACAGTAAAATGGCAGATAAAAGCAGGTGCCTTGTGGCTCATTACCATGAGGCACCTTTTGTATGCCGAAAAATGTCAAATTTCGGTGTACCGGGTGGCGGCCTATCCGCCGGGTTTCCAATTTTCTGGAAACAGACGACTTATAACTCAGATAATATTATAATCGGGAGGAAATAACATGAAACTTGATTTTGAATATGGATTAGGCACAATGCAGGCAGAACTGCCGGATAATACAGATGTATTTATTTCTGGTGAAACAGTGAAGGATCCTGCATGTATTCCGGAGGACCAGTTAGAGGCTGCATATCTTGAGAGCCTGGCACATCCGATCGGCATGCCGACATTAACAGAGCTTGCACACAAAGGTACAACAGTTACGATCATTGTTCCGGACCGTGTTAAAGGCGGCGAGCAGCCAACAAGCCATAGAAAATTAAGCATTAAATATATTTTAAAAGAACTTTATGCAGCAGGCGTAGAAAAGAAAGATATCCTGTTTATCATTTCCAATGGACTTCATCCGAGAAGTAAAGCATCCGATGCCAAGGCAATTTTCGGTGATGAACTGTTCAATGAATTCTGGCATTCAGGTCAGATCATCAGCCACGACAGCGAAGATCAGGAGCATATGATCTATCTTGGTACAACAAAGCGCGGTGATCCTGTTTATATGAACAAATATGTTTATGATTCAGATCTGCCGATCCTCATCGGTCACGTACAGGGCAACCCTTACGGCGGTTATTCAGGCGGTTACAAGCACAGTGCAACAGGTATCACAAACTGGAGATGTATCGCCAGCCATCATGTGCCGTCTGTTATGCACAGAGACGACTTTACACCTGTTAACGGCGGCAGCTTAATGAGACATAAATTCGATGAGATCAGTATGCATATGGAAGAGAAGATGGGGCATCCGTTCTTCTGCTGTGATGCCGTTTTGGATACTTATTCAAGACAGATTGCGATTTATTCCGGTTACGCTAAGGAAATGATGCCGATCAGCTGGAAACTGGCAGATAAGAGAACTTATGTCCACTGGGCAGAGAAGAAATACGATGTACTTGTATTTGGTATGCCTCAGAAATTCCACTATGGCGACGGCATGGGCACAAACCCGATCATGATGATGCAGGCTTTAAGTGCACAGGTACTTCGTTTCAAGAGAATCATGAGCGATAATTGCGTCATCATCTGTTCATCTGCATGCAACGGCTATTTCCATGATGAATTATGGCCATATCTGAGAGAACAGTATGAGCTGTTCCAGCATGATCATATGAATACACTGCCGGATATCGATCGTTACGGTGAATATTTTGCAACAAATGAAGAATATATCCGCAAATATCGTTTCTGCAATGCGTTCCATCCATTCCATGGTTTCTCCATGATGTCCTGCGGTCATATTGCTGAAATGAATACAAGTGCCATTTACATTGTCGGTGCTCAGGAACCTGGCTATGCAAGAGGCATGGGCTTAAAGACAAGAGCGACATTTGAAGAAGCCCTTGAAGATGCCAAGAAGAAATTTGTTGGTCAGAATCCAAACATTCTGGCACTGCCTCTGACATACAAGAGAGCAGCTGTGCATTTGTGCATGAAGAATCCTGAAGAGGACTGCATGGATGAATATGGGCATCGTCACTAATACGGAGGCGTTTGAACAATATGATCCAATTTCAGATGTTTGATCATCAGCCGGAACGCTGTGAAAAATATCATCAGATGCTGAAGGACAATCTGCCGGTGCTTGAGGGCATCGGCAGTGAAGCCGATTTTGAAAAATACGGAGATTCTCTCGGATGGTTTGATATCGATACATGGGCCAATGAGGCAGAATTAAGTGCCATTGAAGAACTGGCAGCAAGGGTGCGCCGGGATGCAGATGTTTTTGTTCTCATTGGTGTGGGCGGTTCCAACAATGCAGCCCGCTCAGTGATTGAAGCTTTTCCGGAATGTGATGGGCCGGAGATCGTCTATGCCGGCAATTCACTGTCACCATGGGCTTTTGAACAGGTCATGAAAAAGATTAGCGGCAAGTCCGTTTATATTGACTGTATCGCCAAGAACTTTCAGACACTGGAGCCGGGATCGGCATTCAGGGTACTGAGAGAATATCTTTATGAAACATATGGGGATAAGGCCAATGAGCGTATCATTGCAACAGGCTCCCGCAATAGTCTGTTGGAAACTATCTGCAAAGAGCACGGATACAGCTTTGTAGAATTTCCGCAGACAGTGGGCGGCAGATATACAGCGGTAACGGCCGTGGGACTTTTGCCTATGGCCGTGGCCGGCATTGATATCCGTGCCCTTGTTAAGGGGGCAGCCGATATGGCAGTTGAGTTAAAAGGCTGCAGAGACATCACACAGTCTGCTTATCGCTATGCGGTGGCAAGAAATCTCTATTATAACGAAGGATACAGAATGGAAATGCTGGCATCCTTTGAACCACAGCTTCACTGGTTCTATAAATGGTGGATCCAGTTATTTGCAGAGAGTGAAGGCAAAGAAGATCAGGGACTTTATCCGATCAGTGGTGAATACTCAGAGGAACTGCACTCTGTCGGACAGTTCCTTCAGGAT
>NZ_JBBMEK010000043.1:0-17528 GCF_040096555.1 Coprococcus intestinihominis
TGTTGACATAACATGGCACAAAGCCGAACTGTGTCTGGAATGCAGGCCAGCATTTGCCTGTCAAAGTTACATACTTGCGATAGCCGCGGTGCTCTTCAATCCAATCTTTTAATGTCAGTTCATACTGCGCCAGCTTGGCCAAAATTTCAGGCTTCTTGTTGCCTGCGCCGAGTTCTTCTTCCATCTCTTTCACAATGGCAGGAATTCTCTCATCACCGGCATGCTTATTGAAAGCTTCAAACAGATCAAGCTCTGAATTTTCTTCAATTTCAACGCCCAGATTGTAAAGCTGTTTGATCGGGGCATTACATGCAAGGAAATTCATCGGTCTTGGTCCAAAGCTGATAATCTTCAGATTCTGAAGTCCGATAACTGCTCTTGCAATCGGCATAAATTCATGAATCATATCGGCACATTCCTCAGCATCACCCACAGGATACTCCGGAATATAAGCCTTAATATTGCGCAGCTGCAGATTGTAGCTGGCATTTAACATACCGCAGTAAGCATCACCTCTGCCGTCTAACAGATTGTCTCCGCTCTCTTCCGCAGCAGCAATAAACATCTTCGGACCATCAAAATGCTTTGCAATCAAAGTCTCTGAAATCTCAGGGCCAAAGTTGCCAAGATAAACACAAAGGGCGTTGCATCCTGCTTTCTTGATGTCCTCCAGGGCCTGTACCATGTGAATTTCACTCTCTACAATACAGACCGGACATTCATAAATTCCTTCTGTCCCATACTTCTCTGTATAAGCCTTCATCAGATTCTGTCTTCTGCTGACAGAAAGGCTTTCAGGGAAACAATCACGGCTGACAGCCACAACACCTAATTTAACTTCCGGCATATTACTCATAATAAAACTCCTCCATTTCATGTTATAAAAATTGTGCCATATAAACTGGCAGACATATAATATCCTGGTCCTTACACAAATCTTTGGTATAGACAAGATATTTCCACAAAATTCTATCTGAATATTTTTGTGAAAATGCATCCAGTGATTTGTGTGTTTTGTAACCAGATGACTTTATTTCTATCGGGCAAAGCTTATTTTTCCTGGCAAGCAAAAAATCTATTTCATAATTATGTTTGGAAATAGGATTCGCAAACGTATAATAAAATAATTCGTTGCCATTCGCCGCAAAAATTTGTGCGACAACATTTTCATACAAATAACCCAGATTTGTACTCAACTTGTCATTTAAAATATAGCTTTCATATTCATTCTTTGCAAAATTTTCTACAACTGTGGACTTTCCAATTCGTCTGGCGCCCTCCACTAAAAGCGCGGCTCTTCCATCAGACTCCTTTTTCCACTCTACTAGTTTTTCATAAATTTTGCGTTTGAACATACTGTTTTCCTCCTTTATTGAAAAATCCGCATTTTCTTTTTCGCTAATATATATTAAATCCGCATTTTCTTTTCTTTAATATTATAGTAAAATCGCATTTTCTTCAAAAGGAGTTTATAAAGAAAGCCGACAGTTACACATGAACTGACGGCTCTCCGCATAACATAAATTTTCTATTCGCCGAATACAGCCTTGTAATCTGCCTGGAATTTAGCAATACCCTGATCTGTCAGCGGATGATGTGTCATCTGCTCGATTACCTTGTAAGGAACTGTTGCGATATGCGCACCTGCCAGTGCACAATCTGTTACGTGCATTGGATGTCTGATAGATGCAGCGATGATCTCTGTTTCGAGGCCATAGTTGTCAAAAATTGTTACGATATCTTCGATCAGGCTGATACCTGCTGTGCTGATATCATCCAGTCTGCCGAGGAATGGAGATACATATGTAGCACCTGCTCTTGCAGCCAGTAAAGCCTGGTTAGCTGTGAAGATCAGTGTGACGTTTGTCTTGATGCCTTCTGCAGACAGAACCTTAACAGCCTTTAAACCTTCAACTGTCATAGGAATCTTAACAACCATGTTTGGATGGATAGCTGCGATTTCACGGCCCTCTTTGATCATACCTTCTGCATCAACAGTTGTAGCCTTTACTTCGCCGCTGATTGGTCCGTCAACGATCGTTGTGATCTCTTTGATGACTTCCTTGAAATCTCTGCCTTCTTTGGCGATCAGGGATGGGTTTGTTGTAACGCCGCAGATAACGCCCATGTCATTTGCTTTTCTGATATCTTCTACATTCGCTGTGTCAATGAAAAATTTCATAATTTTACCTCCTGGGGCCTTTCGCCCTTAATTATATGATAATTTGTAACTGTTCAGAGCCAAGCATAATTTCAAAAAACAGGTATAAAATGCTTGCATTTTTAAGTTACGATAATTGCTACCTCGTTTAACGGAAATCTATTTACCCGGCTGACCATAGTACGCATTGGCACCATGTTTTCTGAAATAATGCTTATCCTGAAGTTCCTGCGGTGCAGGCTGAACCTTCGGATTGATCAGCTCACATCGGGCTGCCATCTTGGCAACTTCTTCCAGAACAACGGCATTGTGTACAGCCTCATGGGCATCCTTGCCCCATGTGAACGGTCCGTGATTCTTGCAGAGAACGGCAGGTGTTGCAATATAATCCAGACCTGGACGGTCAAATTCATCCGCGATCAGGACACCTGTATTCTTCTCATAAGCTTCATTGATTTCTTTCTCTGTAAGATTTCTCACACAAGGTACCTCGCCGTACAGATAATCGGCATGGGTTGTCCCGTAGCATGGAATACCACGGCCGGCCTGTGCCCAGCTTGTGGCCCATGGTGAATGAGTATGTACGATACCGCCGATCTTCGGAAAACGGTTATATAAGACAACATGTGTCTCTGTATCAGAAGACGGATTGTAATCGCCCTCTACTTTATTGCCATTCAGATCTACAACAACCATATCTTCCGGTCTCAGTTTGTCATAATCCACACCGCTCGGCTTGATGACAAAAAGTCCCTTCTCACGGTCAATCCCGCTGACATTGCCCCATGTAAAAGTCACAAGCTGATACTTCGGAAGCAGCATATTGGCTTCGTAGACTTCTTTCTTTAATTCTTCAAGCATTCGACTAACACCCTCTTTTCTGCCATAAAGGCTTTTTAAACTTCCCGCATCAACATTCTCTTGTGAATCCCGATGCCAAATGACACGTTTATTTTATCACTTCTGATGCTGTCTTTTCAACTGCTATTGCACCTTTGTAATTCTCAATAAACTTCTCAAAACCTTCGATATCCTTTGCATCCGGTTCTTCACTTGTACCTGCATTTCCGGCAAATACTTTGCCCTCCAGATAATTCTGAAGTGTTTCGTCTTCACCCTTCCATGTCAGATAAGATGCCAGCAGTGCCATCCCCCATGGACCGCCCTCGCCGGCTGTCTCCATAACGGATACCGGTGTATCAATGGCAGCTGCCAGAAGCTTTTGTCCCACACCTTTTGTGGTAAAATAACCACCGTGACCGTAAATCTTATCAATGGCCACATGCTCTTTCTTGATCAGAATATCCATACCTACTTTCAGGGCACCCAGGGCACTGCTCAAATGCAGACGCATAAAGTTAGCAAGACTGAATCGGCTTGTTGGTTTTCTCACAAAGAGTGGACGGCCCTCTGTGATATCGGTAATATTTTCCCCTGAATAGTAACCGTAAGACATCATATCACCACAGTCTGCATCACCCTCCATGGCCACTTTGAATAATTTCTCAAAGAGATCATTCTGACTGATATCCATGCCGAACAGCTCCGCAAATTCTCTGAAAAGGCCTACCCAGGCATTGATCTCGGATGTACAGTTATTGGCATGCACCATAGCTACTGGACTGCCCACAGGAGTTGTCACCATATCGATCTCCGGATAAACGGCCTTTAACTGGTCTTCCAGAACCACCATGGCAAAAACAGATGTACCGGCAGAAACATTACCTGTACGAACACCAATGCTGTTGGTAGCTGCCATACCTGTACCTGCATCACCCTCCGGCGGACACAGTGGGATACCTGCCTGCAATTTGCCGCTTTCATCCAGAAGCTTGGCTCCCTCTTCTGTCAGCACACCGGCAGATTCTCCGGCCACAAGGATTTTCGGAAGAATACCTGTTAATGTCCATGAATAATGTTTATCTTCAATAAGCTTGCCAAACTTCTCAACCATTGTCTCATCATACTGATGGGTCTTGTCATTGATTGGAAACATACCGGAAGCATCGCCGATGCCAAGGACTTTTCGCCCTGTCAGCTGCCAGTGGATGTAGCCCGCCAGCGTTGTCAGATAACTGATCTGATCGACATGTTCCTCCCCATTTAAAATCGCCTGATATAAATGGGAAATGCTCCATCTCTGAGGAATATTGTAATTAAATAATTCTGTCAGTGCTTCAGCCGCCTGACCTGTCGTGCTGTTTCGCCATGTACGGAACGGTACAAGCAGCTCGCCCTTCTCATCAAAGGCCATATAGCCATGCATCATGGCACTGAAACCGATGCTGCCAATCCTGGTCAGCTCTGCACCGTATTTTTCTTTCACATCTGCTACCAGGCTCTTGTAGCAGTCTCTTAAACCCTTCCAGATATCATCCAGGGAATATGTCCAGAAACCGTCGATCAGCTGATTCTCCCAGCTGTAACTTCCGGAAGCGATTGGTTTGAATGATTCATCGATGAGCACTGCCTTGATTCTGGTTGAACCGAATTCAATACCCAGTGCTGTTTTGCCGCTCTCAATAATTGCTTTTAAATCTGCCATTCTATCCTCCTGATTCATGGATTCGCTGTCGAATCCTGTTTTGAAATGGACACTCTGTCCAATTCAAACATTGTCTATCTCTATAACCACAGGCAGGCAGCTGCCTGCGGTTTATACCACACTATCGCAGCTGCCTGTCTTTTAATCAATTTAACGATAGTAAATGGAATTCCATTTCAGCTCATTGTTAAACTGTCTGATTGTTGTGTCTTTGTCGATATAAACAGCTTCAATGCCCATGCTGTTTGCCCAGTCACCCATCTGCTCAGCCGTCAGGTCATAGGAGAAAGCTGTATGATGTGCACCGCCTGCCAGGATCCATGCTTCAGCACCTGTCTGAAGATTTGGTTCCGGTGTCCAGAATGCAGTTGCAACCGGAAGCTTCGGCATTGGTCTTTCTGTCTTCTTGCAGTTTACGTCATTGATGATCAGACGGAAACGATTGCCCAGATCGATAAGGGATGTGGCAATAGCCTTGCCCTCTTTAGCTGTAAATACAAGTCTTGCAGGATCTTCTCTGTCACCCATGGATAACGGCTGCTCTTTGATAGAAATAGGGCCATCTGCAATTGTCGGGCAAACTTCCAACATATGGGACTGAAGGATACCTTCTTTGCCCGGTACAAGATTGTATGTATAATCTTCCATAAAGGATGTACCTTTGGCACCCTTCATGCCCTCTGTCATGATCTTCATCAGACGCACCATGGCTGCTGTCTTCCAGTCGCCTTCCGCACCGAAACCATAGCCTTTTGCCATCAGTCTCTGGATAGCCAGACCCGGAAGCTGCTGCAGGGCACCTAAGTCACCAAAGTGCGTAACAATAGCCTGATAATTCTTTTCCTCAAGGAAACGTTCAAAACCGATTTCAATACCGGCCTGAACAGCCACATGCTGGCGGAATTCCTTCTCATCTCTGCCTTCAAGTAAAATATTATATGTGCTGTAGTATTCTTCTACCAGTGCATCAATATCTGCCTTTGAAACAGCTTTCACTGCTTCTGCGATTTCATTTACCGGATAAGCATCCACTTCCCAGCCGAATTTGATCTGCGCTTCAACCTTATCGCCCTCTGTAACCGCAACATTTCTCATATTGTCAGCGATACGCATCACACGGATATGACTGCTCTCAAGAACACCTACGGCTGTACGCATCCAGGAACCGATTCTGTCCTGTGTGGCTTTGTCTTCCCAGTAGCCCATGATCACCTTACGTTCCATATGGAGACGGGAAAAAATATGACCGTATTCTCTGTCACCGTGAGCTGCCTGATTCTCATTCATAAAATCCATATCAATGGTATCGTATGGGATTTCACGATTATACTGTGTATGCAGATGAAGCAAAGGTTTTCTCAGTTCCTGAAGGCCAAGGATCCAGGATTTTGCCGGTGAAAAAGTATGCATCCATGTGATAATGCCGGCACAATTATCATCCATATTGGCCTCATTCATCGTTTTACGGATTAATTCATTGGTGATCAGGGTTGGTTTCCATACAACCTCATATGGAAGATTGCCTGATGCATTGAGTTTTTCTACGATTTCTTTGGAATGTGCTGCCACATGGGACAGGCACTCATCACCGTACAGATCCTGTGAACCTGTACAAAACCAGAACTGATAATTTTTCACCTTTAACATGTTTTTAATTCCTTTCTGTGTATGTTCAAGTTGAGTATATACGAAACTTGGCGCGGAATTCAGGTCTGCCGTGCAGACATATTTCTTACCTGAATTCCTGCGCATGCTTAGGTCAATGTTAAGCGTTTTTCTTCTTCATGCGGGCAAAAATTGCCTGTAATACGATGAAGAAGCAAAGCAGTGCGGAAAGTACGATACGTACCCACCAGCTGGACAATGTACCCTGTGTGGTAATCAAGCTTGTGATGGTACCTTTGATCAGAACACCGAAGATGGTGCCGAATGGTGTACCCACACCACCGCTTAACAGTGTACCGCCGATAACGGATGCAGAAATGGCATCCATTTCAAGACCTTTGGCCTGTTCTACGAAACCTGCACAGCTGTTTAAGCAGAATAAGAAACCGCCGCAGCCTGCAAGCAGACCTTCAAGCACATAAGCTTTAAATTTGATTCTCTTAACATTCAGACCCATCATTAACGCGCTCTGTGCATTACCACCCACAGCGTAAACTTCACGGCCGAATTTGGTATATTTCATAACAACTGCGATAATCGCTACGATAATCAGAGCAATGATAACTGTCGGATAAATGTAAGCCGGATGGAACTTCCCACTCTTACTGTAAGAACCGATAAACGGCAGATAAATCTTTGCATTGGCCCATGCAAGGAATGTTTCATTCTTGATAGAAATCATCTCTGTGCTGACCATGGAAGTCATACCACGGCCAAAGAACAGACCTGCCAGGCTGACAATGAATGGCTGGATCTCCAGATAAGAAATCAGGAAGCCCTGTACAATACCGAAAGCCAGACCGATAACCAGTGCAACAGCAATCGCTGCATAAGCACTCATGCCGTGATTCTCCATCTGATTGGCCATAACCATACAAACTAACGCTGTAATAGAACCAACAGAGATATCAATACCGCCTGTGATCATAACGATAGTCTGACCAACTGCAATAACCAGCAGACCGGCATTGGAAATGAACAGGTTCAGAAACATCTGTGGTTTTGCAAAACCCTTATCTGCGAAAATAACCATACCTGCGATATACATGATCGCAAAAAGTACAATTGTGATAATCAAAAGGAAGGTATTGCCGTTAATCTTTCTGTTTGAATCTGTGGTTGTTTTTAACTTAGCCATAATTATTTACCTCCCTCTACTGCTGCTGCAGCTTTTTTTGCACGCTGTTTTGCAATGAAACTCTGGAATACAGGGCTCTGCAGTGTAACAATAATAACGACAACGATGGCCTTGTAAACCGGCAGCTGATCGGCTTTAACATTCATCGCATAAAGCGTTGTTGTCAGAGCCTGGATCGTATAAGCACCGATAACGGAGCCCATCAGACTGAACTTACCGCCGCCCAGTACATTGCCGCCAAGAGCAACTGCAAGGATGGCATCCATTTCAAGGTTCAGGCCAATGTTGTTGACATCGGCTGAATAAATACGGCTGGATGCGATAATACCTGCGATACCTGCCAACACACCGCAGATCACGTATGTCAGGAATTTGATCAGTGTTGAATTCAGACCAACCAGTCTGGAAGCCGTACCATTGATACCAACACTTTCAATATACAGACCAAGGGCTGTTTTCTTCAGGATCAGATTCACAATGATAACAACGATAATCGCCAGGAAAATCGGTGTCGGTACAGGAATCTTGCCGATATAACCACCAAATACCTTATAAGAATCCACACGGACATATGTAATCTGACCTGCTGTGATCAGCTGTCCGATACCACGTCCTGCTGTATACAGAATCAGTGTGGCAACCATCGGCTGAATATTCATCTTGGCTACAAGGAAACCATTAAAGGCACCGCAGAGTGCAGAAGCCAGAATAGCTGCAATAATTGCCAGACCCATCGGAGCAGCCAGCTCAGTAACAGATACTTCACCACCGGAAAGGATCTGACAGCAGACAGCTGCTGCAACAGCCATAACTGCACCAACACTGATATCCTGACCGCCGGAAGCAGCCGTAACCAGTGTCATACCGACAGCCAGAATAACCAGCTCGGATGCACGGTTGACAACGTCCACAATGTAACCATATAAAACACCATTATTAATGGAAATCTTGAAGAATCCCGGTGTCGTAATCAAATTCACTAATAAAACAGCAACCAGACATACGATTGGCAAAAACAAGCGCATGGATGTTATTTTCTTAATCGAATTCTTATTCATTGCTGTCACCTCCTGCTATTGCTTTCATAACGCCTTCCTGTGTCAGCTGGTCGCCGGAAATCTCGCCGACCTTCTTGCCGTCTCGGAGAACACCCATACGTGAACATGTACGAAGCATTTCCTCAACTTCGGAAGAAATAAATGTAACGGCCATGCCCTGGTCGGCCAGGTCAAGCACCAGTTTCTGGATCTCAGTCTTTGTACCGATATCGATACCTCGTGTCGGCTCATCCAGGATCAGATAATCCGGATTAGTCAGAAGCCATCTGCCGATAATCACCTTCTGCTGGTTACCACCGGAAAGACTCTTGATCGGTGTCTCTCTGCTGGCTGTCTTAATCTGCAGCATATCGATATATTTGTCTGCGGCTTCCTCCATCTCTTTTCTGCTCATCGGATGGAACATGCCTCTCTTCGCCTGAAGTGCGATAATGATGTTCTCACGTACAGACAGATCAGCAAGGATACCATCTTTCTTTCTGTCCTCAGGCAGATAAGCCATACCCTGTTTCATGGCATCCAGCGGAGAATTGATCTTCACTTCCTTGCCGTTGACCTTGATCTTACCTGTATCCGGCTTGTCCGCACCGTAAATGGCACGCACCAGTTCGGAACGTCCGGAACCCAGAAGTCCTGTCAGGCCCACAACCTCACCTTTGTTGACGGCAAAATCAAACGGTTTGATACTGCCTTTTCTTCCAACCTGTTCAGCTTCGATAACCGGTTCAAACTTCTCAAGTACTTTATGATCTCCCTTGATATCTGCCAGATCATCAAAGTTCTTGCCCATCATCTTGGCAACCAGTTCTACTCTAGGCAGTTCCTTTACAGGATACTCTCCAACCAGTGTACCATTTCGAAGAACAGTAATCCGGTCACAGACCGCATATACCTGCTCAAGGAAATGCGTAACAAAGATAATACCAACGCCTTCTTTTTGAAGACGTCTCATCAATACGAAAAGTTTCTCAACTTCTTCATCATCCAGAGAAGATGTCGGTTCATCCAGAATCAGAACCTGGCACTTCATATCTACCGCTCTGGCAATGGCGATCATCTGCTGCTTCGCCAGAGAGCATTCCTCTAATTTATCAGTTGCTCTTGCATCAATATCCAGACTCTTCAAGAGCTCTGTTGCTTTCTTATTCATTGTATGCCAGTCAATAAAACCAAACTTTCTCGGCTCACGTCCGATAAAAAGGTTCTCCGCCACTGACAGATTCGGACAAAGATTAACTTCCTGATACACGGTACTGATACCGTGGCTCTGGGCATCCTGCGGGGATTTATTGATAATCGGTGCATCAGAACCCGCTATTCTGATCTCACCGCCGTCTAAACTATGTACTCCGGTAAGCACCTTGATCAGTGTAGACTTGCCGGCTCCGTTCTCTCCCATTAATGCATGGATTTCACCTTTGCGAAGCGTAAAATCTACATGCTGCAATGCTTTGACACCCGGAAATGTTTTCGAGATATCTCTCATACTTAAAACAACATCATTGGACATATAGCATTCACCTGCTTTCAAATTCTCTCTCTAAAATCTCTCCCATTTCAGGTAAGTTGACATGTAACGTATAAGCATAAAATTGGCGTGGCACCATTCCAGGCTTCTGCCTCTTTCTACCACGCCAATCACTATGTTCCCGGAAAATTAATTCCTATAAATTTTAGTATGCACGAGCGTCTACAACATCCTGTGTTACTTCTGTAACTTCATAATCTGTACCGTCGATTGAAACGGATGCTACATCAGAACCATGAGCGTAGATACCTTCTTCTACATATGCCTGTTTTTCTGGTGTTTCTCCAGCCTGAAGCTGTTTGATAATCTGTTCTACACGTGGGCCATGAAGAGGATTACACTCTGTGTTAACAATGATATCACCTGATAATGTATCTGTAATACCCTGTTTTGTTGTATCGAAGGACATTACAAGAATGTCACCGTCAGGACCAACTGTCTTACCAGCTGCTTTGATAGCTTCGATTGCACCAAATGCTTCATTATCGTTCTCGCAGTATACAACGTTGATGTTGTCATACTGTTTCAGCATAGATTCCATAACTTCCTGGCCTTTAGCCTGTGTGAATTCACCTGTCTGCTGAGCTAACAGATTCCAGCCATTAGCTTCTACGGCTTCGTTGAGGGCTTCTGTACGTCCGATCTGAGCGGATGCGCCGATTGTACCCTGGATATCTACGATGTTAACTTCACTCATGTTCTTAGCTGCTGCGTACTGTTTTAACCATTCGCAAGCTTTCTGACCTTCCAGTTTGAAGTTTGAACCAACCCAAGCTGCGTAAAGGCTGTCATCAGAAACGTTTACCATACGGTCAACGATGATAACCGGGATTTCTGCATCTTTAGCTTCCTGAAGAACTGTATCCCAACCGGATTCTGTTACAGGTGCAAGAACAATGTAATCAACTTCCTGCTGGATGAAGTTACGGATTGCTGCGATCTGATTCTCCTGTTTCTGCTGAGCATCATCGAAAATTAAGTTGTAACCGTTTTCTGTGCTGAATGTAGATTTCATAGATTCTGAGTTAGCTGTACGCCAGTCAGATTCTGCACCAACCTGTGAAAAACCAACTGTGATCACGTCACCTGTGTTACCTGCTGCTTCTGTTTCACCAGATGCTGCTTCGCTTGCAGCTTCTGTTTCGCTGCCTGCAGGTGCTGCTGTTTCTTTAGCACCTGATGAGCCACAGCCTGCTAATACTGCAGCAACCATAGCTACTGACAATAATACCCCTAAAAATCTCTTCTTCATAAACTCTTCTCCTCCTAGTTATGAAACAATAAGTATCTTATATGAAAAGCATACCTTATTCCCATAATTTTGGAAACAGAGGATTCTTTTTTTTGGGTTAATATTTTTTGAACTTTTTGTGAATGTTTTGACCTATTCAAAAAAAGTGTACTTTTTTATGATAAAAGTATATTTTTTTATGAAACATTTCTGGTTGGTATCACAACCCTTGCTGTGGTGCCCACATCCGGTTGACTTTTGAAAAATAAACCATAATTTTCACCATAATAAATATGAATCCGCTCATTGACGTTGCCCACACCAAAGGCCGCTATATTGGCTGACTGGGTACTTCCGTCCACGGAAGCCTTCCTGAGATTATACAATTTTTCTTCATCCATGCCTACACCGTCATCCGTCACACAGAAGACAATATTATCCCCTTCCAGGCGACCGGTCACAGAAATCGTTCCTTTCCCCCGCTTGCCGCGGATCCCGTGAACCAGGGCATTCTCAACTAACGGCTGAAGAAGCAGCTTCGGGATCGTAAAATTATATAACGCCTTGTCTATATCAATATTGTAAGCCAGCGTATCCTGGTAACGGAACTGCTGGATCTTCAGATAACTTTCAATATGCCGCTGTTCCTCCTGGATTGTAATAAAACTCTGCCCATTGCTCAAAGATGTCCGGAAGAAATCAGACAGATAAGTCAGAAGTCGGATTACCTGATCGTTCTGCTTCGCCTCCGCCAGCCATACAGCTGTATCCAACGTATTGTACAGGAAATGCGGGTTGATCTGCGCCTGCAGAAGCTTCGTCTCGCTCAGCCGCAGTGTCTCATGGTTGCGCTTCATATCTTCCACCAGCTGACCGATCTCCTTGGTCATATCGTTGAAATTATCCATAAGCAGCGCAATTTCATCCCCTGACTCCACATTCTTCGTCTGTGCCGTAAAATCACCGCCGGCTACTTTGCAGGTTAACATACAAAGATTGCGTATCGGACCGGTAATATTTCGAGCCGCCCTGACAGAAAGTCCTACCGTCAGAATAACAACAAGAAACGACGCCAGAATCGTAAAACAGAAAATTGCCCGATTATTCTCATCCAGCTGTGCTTTGATCTGATCGAAATTCAGCGTTTCTGCATAAATATAGTCACGGATACATGACTGCACCAGAGATGTCAGTGCATAAACATCATTATCCAGTGTGGCCATATTCTGATCATAGGAATTCTCCCGGCCAATATTGTTCTCCAGCTCATGAATACAATTTGACAGTGTATTCAATGTATTCTTCAGGCGAACCATCTGACTTCTGTTCAGTTCAACCGTTGCAGAATGCGCCAGATCATTGCAGACGCTTTTCAGTTCATCGATATAGGCATAGGGATCCACCGTCAAAATACCATTAACCGTCACGGTCCCCACATCCAGCTCATCAATCTTCTTGTTGTTGATGACCGCCAGGTAAGTGGTGTAGTCGATCCGTTCCTTGAAATCCCGGACATATTCATTGGCCTTTGCCACATTATTGGTGATGTCCGCATACGCACCGATCGTATAGGAAATTGTCCAAAGCAGATAACAGACAAGACAGATCATCGGTACAATAGCCGCCGCAGCGATCATCATAATCTTGCGGTTCAGGGAAAGCTTCTTATATCTAAACATCCTTTACCCCTTTCTTGCTGCCCTGTATTCTTTCGGCGTGCAGCCCTGGGTCTTCTTGAAAATATAGCTGAAATAATGCGGGTCTTTGTATCCCACTTCATAACTGATCTCTGATGTTTTCATGGATGAGCAGACCAGATACTGCTTCGCCTTCTCCATCCGGACTTCCGTCAGATATTCAATGAACGTCTTGCCCATCTCCTTACTGAAAACAGAGCTGAAATAGCTTGGGCTCATACACACTTCCGCCGCAACTGTGTTCAGGGAAATATCTTCCGACATATAATCCTGCTCTATCCTCTTCCTGGCAGTCCGGATAATATCGGAATACCGACGGCCGCTGAGAGTATTCCGCAGTTCAATGACATGATCCAAAAGCGTTCCTATGTAGTCCTTGATATCATCAACAGATTCCGCAGTTAAAACAGCCCGCTTCAAAATCTCTTCGTTCTCCCGAAGACTCTCCATCTGACCCGCAGCCTCTCCATCTGCACCGGTATCTTTCCTGAGCTTCTTGCAGAAAGCCAAAACAGTGGCATAAATGTCCATGATAATATATTGCCTGATCATCAGCGATCGGAAATGATCCTCTGAAATTTCCGTAAACAATGCACCAACAAAGCTCTCCACTTCTTCGCGTGAACCGCTGCTTAAGAAACGGGTAATTATCTGATCAAATTGATTGATCTCACCAAATATATTGGCATCAAATTCATTGTCCAGCTGTTCATAATTCAGCTGCTCCACCGAAATGATCTGATTCGGTTCCTGCACAAAACGGCCGGCAAAGGCTTTATCCGCCTCCCTGAAAGAATATCTCAGCTCGCGGAGTCTTGCTGCCTCACTGCCGATACCGCCAAACCAGGTCAGTGTCTCAAAAGGTGCGATTACTTCTTTGAGTCCCTCAATAAAACGCTCTGTCTGCGCTTCCATATCCTCCTCTACGGACGTCAGAAGAAAAGCCCAGCCTTCGACGCCTCTCTGAAAACGGAACGCATCTTTCAAACCATCAACATAATTGCCGACAGCCTCATAGGCTTCGGCCAGTGCCTCAGACTGCTCTGCCTGCACATGATCCTCCTGGATAAATTTGAACAAAATAATCCTGTAAAAAGGGCCGCTAAGATTCATATGGAAACGCTTCCCTTTTTCCATGGCATCTGCCAACGACAATTTGCCCGATATCAATTCCCCCAGGAATTTCATCTTGATCAGTTCTTCATTCTCCTGCATTTCCTGGTAATAAACTTTCTTCAAGGCCAGATCTTCCCGCTCATCTCTGACTTTCTCGGCAATCTCCGACAAATGTTCCAGCAAAACTGCTGAGGATACCGGTTTCAGCAGGTATTCCGCTACACCGATCTTAATGGCCTGCTTGGCATACTCAAAGTCATCATAACCGCTCAATATCACAATCTTGATATCCGGCAGTTCCGCTTTAACCATACGGCTTAACTCCAGTCCATCCATAAACGGCATACGGATATCCGTGATCAGAATATCCGGCTTCTCCTTCAAAATCACCGGCAATGCCAGTTCACCATCACTGGCATCACCGACAAATTCATACCCCTCTTTTTCCCAGTCGATACTGTTCTTGATACTCTGGCGTATAATAATCTCATCCTCGACCAAGTATACTTTTACCATTGTTTAATCCTTCTTCTCCATTTTTGCATTTCCCGTTTTCTGACGGACACCAACGCTGCGATCAAAGCATGAATATCCAGCGGCTTAGCCAGATGGCCTGTCATCCCTGCCGCAAGACACTTGTCCATATCCGTTTTGGCAACATTCGCTGTCATGGCTATGATCGGTATCGTATTCCCATGGTACTGATCCATTTTGCGGAGCATCTTTGTCGCTTCCAGGCCATTCATCACCGGCATCTGCATATCCATCAGAATCGCATCATAAGTGCCTTCCGGTGCCTCCATAAATCTTTCAACACAGATCTTTCCATTTTCCGCCTGCTCACTTGTAATACCATGCATTGCCAGAATTTCATGAGCAACTTCATAGTTCAGTTCATTATCCTCGGCAATCAGAACATGCATCCCCTCACAGTCTGTCAGGTCAGATTCTGTCGATGACTGACCAGCCATTTCAAGATCAGATTCCATCGGAGACTGAAGGATCATGTCGGAATCTGCTTCTTCAAAAGGAAAATCAAAGACAACTCTGAATGTTGTACCAACACCTACAGCACTTTGTACTTCGATCCTGCCGTTCATCCGATCCACCAGTTCCTTGACAATCGCCAATCCCAGACCGCTGCCGCGGACTTTATTGATTCTTGTATCCACATATCTCGAAAAACGTTCATACATTTTCTTCATATAGTCTTCTGTCATACCAATTCCGTTGTCCTGTACAATTGACACAAGACGTACACATCCCGGACTGTCTGATGTTTCTTCATATAATTCAAAATGGACCATGCCGCCTTCCGGTGTATATTTGACAGCGTTGGATACCAGATTCACATAGATCTGTTTCAGACGAATAGCATCTGCATCAATCTGAGGATGCAATATATCATGCGCCCGACAGGTCATATGCAGCTTCCGGTCTGCTGTCATCTGGCCCATTATATCCTGGAAATCACGGAAAAACGTCATCACATTAAAAAATGCAGGCTCAATATGAAAATGTCCGCTCTCGATCTGGCTGATATCCGTAACATCATCCACCAGCCGCTGAATATAACGTCCTGCAGACTGCAGCTTGTCCAGGTTCTCACTGACAATGTCATCAATAAAACGAAAACCGATCAACACCTTGAAATTCTCTTCATCGATGGCCATTCTGGTGATCTGTGCCTCAAAATATTCATGGCCTGCACCATTCGGAAGACTCTGGAAACGAAAGGAAATCCTGTCACGCGTCTTCAGTTCTCGCATCAGTCTCTCAGCATTCAGCCTTTTCTTCAACTTCCGGGCTTCTTCCTGCATCATAAACTGACGACAATAGCTCTCTATAATCTCTTTATAAGAAAGTGTCATATATTCTTCCGATGCCGACACCTGCAGAACATTTGCCTCCGGATCAACCTTAAGAATCTCAAGATAATCCTTTTTCAAATCTGCAAAAAAAACGGATATGTAATCCCGGCAAAGAACCTGCAGAAATCGCTGTTCCCTCTGAAATGCGTCAATACTGGCCTGCAGTGCATTCTGCTTCTCATCCAGCAAATTCGACTTATGGCAGCTGTCATAAGCACTGCCTAAATGGCTTCCCACCACTGTCAGCAGATTGATCAAAGACTGTGATTCATCCAAAATCGGATCGTCCAGTCCGATAAACCCCCACAATGTGTCTGTATGAAACATCGAAAAAACAATCACTGTATGAATATCCTGAGCCTTAAGCAGACGATATTCCAGCGGCATCTCATCCTTTGCCGCCTCTATATCTTCAATTACCACTTTCTCTCCACGCAGGAACTGTCTGTGCCAATATGGCATCTCCATAAACGGAACAGCCTGAAGATTGTCCATCTGGGGTTTGACGCCTTCCGCGCACCACTCACTGGTGTTGCGGTAAATACTCTGTTTTTCTATAAATTCAAAAGTATAGGCACGTCCGGCTTTCGTATATTCTCCTATGTATTCAAGAATGCCTTGTATCGCCCGGTTCAACTCTTCCATTGTTCGCGAACGGTCGATGGTCACCATCTGGTTCAATACGATGTCCAGACCGCTTAAATGACTTGATGCCTTTTTCTGCTTCACTACGCTGTCTGATTTTCTCATTGGCTGTTCACCTCCCTGATCACTTTTCTGATTTATTTCTAGCTTACCATATAACATCCAACCTTGCAATCAACATAGAATAATTCGCTGACTCCGCATCTTTCTGCCGGTTAAAATATATCTGGAATATATCCGAAACCGTCTTGCATCTTTACGCTACCATGGCAAAATTTTACAGTTTTTTCTTTTTTTCACAAAAATACATTGAATTTCCTTTTCCCCTATGCTAATATTTATTTCATTGTATTACTGAATTAATACTCAGGAGAGTCTCTTCACAATGCATCATGCAAAATACAAAGGAAGAGCGCCGAAGGTGTACACAGTTGCGGTGTTTTTGATTGAATACGCCCAACTGCAAATCTCTCAGGCAAAAGGATGGAGGAAAAAGAATGTTTACACAAATCAACAATCTCATCAACTGGTTGGACGCGGTCGTATGGGGACTGCCTCTGATCATCTTAATCCTGTTCACAGGATGTCTCTTAACAATCCGCTTAGGTGTTCTTCAAATCAGACATCTCGGCAAAGCACTCAAGTTCATGATTAAAAATGAAGACGGCGGCGAAGGTGAAGTATCCAGTTTCGGAGCTTTATGTACAGCCCTTTCCGCAACCATCGGTACAGGCAATATCGTCGGTGTTGCAACTGCCATTGCTGCCGGCGGCCCCGGCGCTCTTTTCTGGATGGTCATTGCTGCTTTTCTCGGTATGGCGACTAAATATGCCGAAGGTCTGTTAGCAATCAAATACCGTACAATCGATAACG
>NZ_JBBMEK010000044.1:0-17356 GCF_040096555.1 Coprococcus intestinihominis
TTATGCCTTTTTTATTGGCTGAAATATTGAATTTTCAAGGTTCAACACACCGTATCGGTGTGGGAAGTTTTAGTTATATATTGTACTCGCAGTCGTAAATTAAATCTACAGCATGTCCATAACAAAAAGACTGTCCGGTAATTGCGAACAGTCTTTTTGTTTATAAATTCAGAATTCTTCTGTGGTGAAATTATATGTTATTGAATTATTATGACGGCATCCCTACATCTCCGTTTCCATTATTCAAAAACAGCATATACGTTGCAATAATAGCTTCCGTCTTTCTGGGATCATCACTCAAAATTTCTTCTACATCTTTTCCATTTACAAAACATTCCTCGTAAACATATTGGGCTAATCCTACCGCTTCCCGGAATAATTCTGCAATGACAGCCTTCATATTATTTCCGAATTCCTCAATTTTTTCCGGATGATCTGGCTTAATTAAAACAGCGTTAACATCACTTTCACTACTGGAATTATCGCTTAAAACTTTATACTGTTCATAAACAAACTGCCGTTCCTTCTCTGGAAGTTTTGTGTATTCCCAAATCATACGAACGACATTTCCATCCAGTTCTTCCGGAATTGGCGGTAACTGAATATATTTTTCTTTTTCCATCTTCTCAACCTCCGATAATAAATCTTCCCACACCGTCTCTTGCTTCTGTTACAAGTGCCAGGATAAATGCTCCTGCAGCCAATACTCCTACCAGCATGAATTCAGCAACTCCCAAAAGGATATAGTTCATGAACCGGGTGCGGTACCAGATGAAGGTACACACAAACATTGCTCCAAGAAGCAGTCCAACAAGTCCCTTTGCTACGCAGTAGAGATTAACTACTGCGCTGACACATACTCCGATAAAAGTAAGGATCAGCCATACCGGAATAAGTATAATTCTTCCAATGAGTTTTAAGATAATTAAAATCACTCTCATAAATTCTCCTTTCAGCCAGCAAACTGTGGCATATCTGCATTTACTTCAGCTCTGTAGTAACCCTCAATAGTCGTCGGTGCATTAAACAAAGTGGCCAGTAAATATTTCTTGATGTTTTTGACTTTCGTCGTGTTTCCTCTCATACAACTGAGTACATAATCAATGTGCATGTAATTCAGCTTCAGGAATTTACTCTTTACCAGAGCCGCCGGATATCTTTCACTGGCAATCAGGATCGTCTCGCTCTGACTCACAACTGTTTCAAGAATCAGATCAAAGATCCCTTGTACCAATTCTTCATCAAACCTGTTGGCTTGAAGAAGTGCATCGTATTCTATATTTTCTTTGATGATTTCCTCATAGGCTTTCATGATATCGTTTTGATCTGGATCACATCGCATCGTATCTGCATCAGCAGATAAGATATGATTCGATTTAATCTCACTCTGGTAAATATTGTTTGTATTAGTCTTATTATTAAGAGGTGCTGATTCTGTCACTTCTGGAGGTGTCGATTTGGTAACCTCAGAGGTGCCGGAACCGCTACCTCTTGAGGTACATTTTATAGCATCAGAGGTGCGAAAATCCGTACTTCTGGAAAGTATCTGTTTTCCTGCTGAAGTTCCGATATCGATACTTCTGGAATAATCTTTCCGGATCAGAAAACTCTTGACGTATATGATGCTCGGAAGTCCAAAACCTCTCTTTTTCTTCTGAACCAGTCCGAATGTTTCAAGTTCTGCCAGATAATCCATAGCTTTTCTCTTGGAAAATCCTAGATCTGACTGAATCTCTGATATCTGATAGATGATGTACACTCGGTTTTCTTCGTCGAACCATCCGTTTTTCATGGACAAGGACATGCGATCTAGAAGTACTGAATACAGCATCTTTGACTGCAATGTTAATGAAGAAAATGTTTCCTCTGCCAACAGCATCCTTGGTATCCGTATAAAACTGAACTGGTCAGCCTGGGATCCATAGTAATAATCAAATTCCATATTATTCAGACTCCTTTCCCTGACTCCATTGTTCCAGAAGTTCCACAATGACACTTCTCATATCTTCCTCAGTGTAATCAGATGGAAAATACTTTCTCAGTTTCTTCTCTGAAATAAGATTCTTAGTACTTGGCGTTCGGCCCGGCTGGCTATCATTAAGGATTGCTATCAGCTTACCTTCTGTCATAATTCCGGTTTTACATGCTTCTCTCAGTAAGGCAATCTGCTTTGGTTTGACCAGTCCGTTATCTCTGATGTACTCAAACAGCCACTTCTGGATTTCCTGATCAAGGTAAGAGATCTCAACTGCGGATGTAAACGGAATTCTTTTCAGATCAACATATTCAAGTAACTCAGGAATTAACTCTGTTAAACGAATATATCTTCTGACCTGAGCTCGGCTATCACCAACTTGTTCTGCAATTGCTTCATCTGCTCTGAAATTTGTCTCATTATGAGACAAATTATTTTTGGGTCTTCCAGCCTGTCTCTTTACTGCATCTAATTTCATCTTAAAAGCAAATGCCTTCTCACTCGGCAGTAACTCCTCCCTCTGGATATTGGCATCCACCATTGCAATTACCGCTTCATCATCTGTCATCTCTCTGATAATAGAAGGGATTGCAGTAAGTCCTGCCAGCTGTGCAGCATGCAGTCTTCTGTGACCGGAAATCATTTCATAAGTATCCATGCCTGTTGGCCGGATCAGAACCGGTGATAATACACCGTTTACCTTTATACTTTCCACCAGTTCCTGCATCTTCTCATCATCAATTACCTTGAAAGGATGCCCCTTAAATCCACTGATCTTATAGATTTCGATATCCATAGCTGCTTCTTCATTTACTACACCAAGCAATTCTTCCACACTCTTGAAATTCAATCTCTCGCTCATCTTACTTGCCATCGTTCAACACCTCCTTCGTCAATTCTTTATAAGCTGTAGCGACTTTACAGTTTGCACAGTGACCATAGATGCTGATTCCCTCAGCACTGGCCTCAGCTGCTTTTACCGATACTGGAATGACACTTTCAAATATTGGAATGTTAGTTCCATAGGTTTCTCTAACCTTTGAAGATACATCTTTCGCATAATTTGTTCTAAAATCTACCATAGTAAGAAGGATTCCTTCGATTGTCAGTCGTCTGTTCAAACGTCTCTTTACCATAGATATAGTTTTGATCAGCTGCTGAAGACCTTTAACCGGCAGGTATGCAGCCTGAACAGGAATGAGTACGCTATCAGAAGCAACCAAGGCATTGATAGTCATAGTTCCCAGGGATGGCATGCAATCGATAATGATGTAATCGTATCTTTCTCTTTGTATCTCGATATACTCTCGCATGATCATCTCCCTGCTCATCACATTGGCCAGAGTCAGTTCCATAACGGACAATTCAATATTACCTGGAAGCAGATCCACACCTTCCTCGTGGTGATAAATACCTTCTTCCGGATCGATGTTGTTCTCATTTACAATATTCATAAGGATAGTTGCCAATGTTGTCTTAATCTCATCCGGTTCCCCGATGCCAAGACTGGCACTCAAGGATCCCTGCGGATCCGCATCAATCAGAAGGACCTTCTTACCTTCTCTTGCCAATCCAATTCCTAAATTCACTGCTGTAGTAGTCTTTCCGACTCCACCTTTCTGGTTTGCGATTGAAATAACCTTACACATTTTTCTTTTCCTCCTTCTTTCTCTGGCGTTCTTTGCGTTTTAAATCTTTCTCTAAAAGGGCAATGATTTCTTCCTTCATCTGCTCTGCACTGTAATGGCGAGGGAAATATTTATACATCTGAGAGTTCTTGAAGATAACTCTGCTCATATCTGACTTCTTGATTTCACTCAGGATCTCGTTGATTTTCTGCTGGGTCAGCTTCTTTTCCTGGCTCAAAGCCTTGATCCGCTTAGCCTGAGATACGGAAGGAGCTGCCTGCGCGTAATCCATACCGTTCAGTACCCATTTCTGCTCGACTTCAGATAAAAAGGAGAGTTCCACCGCCGGATTAAAGGAGATTTTTCCCTCATCCAGCATATCCAGTAACTCCGGAACCAGTAATGTCAGACGAATATACCTGAGTACCTGTCTCGGACTTTCCCCCGTTTCCTTTCCGATCAGCTGAATCGTCTTGGTTCCTTTGATGGATTCCAGCTGTCCTTCCTGGGTTCTTCTTCGTTTTCCGGTTTTTCTTTTCATCGCTTCATTCTTCATGTAGTAAGCAAAGGCCTTCTCACTGAACAGGATCTTATCCCGATGAAGATTGGAATCCACCATGGAAATGATGGAATCCTCTTCTTTCATGTATCGGATGATCACCGGTACCTGGGTATATCCAAGTTTCTCGGCACAATATTTTCTTCGATGTCCCGAGACGATCTGATAGACGCCTTCTCTCGTCGGCATCACGATCAGCGGATTCAGAATTCCATACCGTTCGATGCTTTCCATGAGCTGTGCCATGGCCTCATCTTCTTTGACTTTGAATGGATGATTTTTAAATGGCCTTAATCGCTCCAGTCCGATCTCTACGACTTTCTCACTCTCTGGATGAAACAGTTGCCTTTCTTCGCCCGGATTGCTGTTCGCATTCTTTTTGCAATTCATTAGAATTCCCTCCTTTTTTGGCTATTTAAATGCAAAGAAAAATGCCCATTCACGAGACCATTTACAGATCTGTGAATGAGCATTGTCATTCGATAACTTATATAGAGTTGTCATTCGATGAATTTTTGCTAAGAAAGTACTGATTTTAACAATACTTAACGCTAACCATACTGGCGAAAACAGCATCGTCGCCATAATTTCTTAGAAGAATTCATTTTCCTGTTTTGGAAATAGGTACTTTTTTGTTGGGAAATTTTCATTATCCGAATCCCTATTTCGTTTGCAATTCCGAGGGTAAAACGGAGTGATTTTTTACCGTTAGAAAGACAAATCGGAATGATTTCGCAATTTCTGCTAATCATTCCGATGCCCACCGTCGACAAGAGGATTTGAACCTCCGACCCTTCGCTTAGGAGAGCTCTGTGGTTCTGTTAATCCCTGTCAAGAACTGATATATTTAGCCCTTTATTATCAAGGACTTTTTTTATTTTCGAATCAAATTCTGGTAATCTGAATACCCTTTCTGTCAAGACCAGATAAGACCTGAAAATTAGCAGATTCTTTGCAGCTGCTAACATCCGGGGAAAGCTCTGTTGTTACTGACAGATATCATCTTCCGGCTACCATCCCCTTACAAGCGGGAATGATAAACAATATTCAATTGACCAGATTTCTATTATTACTATACACCGTTATTGAAAATTTGTCTATGGTGTTTCGACCACGACAGCCGATTTAAATACGAACATATCCAGTTGCCGGCCCGGCACCTACTTTTGCGATATATCCACTTTTAACCAGTTCCGTCAGGGTCCTTTCTACAGTTACCTTGCTTATATCCGGACATAACTCCATGATTTCTTTTTTGGTAATTTTTCCTACCTTATTATCAATCACTGCCTTTATACGATCCGGCTTTGAAAGGCTTCTGTTTTTCAGGTGCTCTACACGCCCCTCAAACTCACTGTATGCTTTCAGTATAATTCCCAGATAATATTTTACAAATGACTCATAACTGTTTTCATTTTCGTGCCATCCATTGGAACTTTCCTGTAATGCCTCATAATAAGTTTCTTTTGTCTTTTCAATCAGCATTTCAACACTGACATACTTTCCGACAATATAGCCGGCTTTATAAAACAAAAGAAGTGTTAACAGGCGGCTCATTCGCCCATTTCCATCATTAAATGGATGGATACACAGAAAGTCAAGAATAAACATAGGGATAAGAATCAACTTATCTATTCGATCTGCTTCCCATGCTTCCAGAAAATTTGTACAAAGTTCATTCATAGCTTCTGGAGTCTGAAATGCCGGCACCGGGATAAAACGCGCTTTTTGATGACCTTCTGCATCTGTTTCTGCAATTACATTATCCGAATTTTTATAATTTCCACCAGCATTTCCTCCGGAATATGAGTATAAATCCCGATGCAATTGTAAAATAATATTGGGTCTCGGATTAATATACTCATAACTTTCATGGATAGTGGCAAGAACTTCCCGGTATCCGGATATTTCCTGTTCAGACCGGTTACGTGGTTCGGCTTTCTGTCTTACTAATTCTTCCAAACGTTTGTCGGTAGTATAAATACCTTCAATCCTGTTAGAAGCCCCTGTACTTTGAATCAAAGCAACTTCCAGCAGAGTTTTCAATTCGTCTATATTGGCTTCAAGAAACAATTCCTGCTTACCTTTATGCTCATGAATGCTTCCGACCATCTGAACAATTTCAGGTTTTAGCAATTGCTCCGGAGTTTTTATATAATCAAAACTTCTCATCGAAATCTCCTTCATTTTAATATTATCTCCATCATTTTACCATCAAATGACGGTGATATCAATTAGCATGATGGAGATATATTTTTAACATTCCTTTTAACGAAACCCATTTTTTCACTATTTTTCACTTCATTGTCTTCGCCAGTGACGCAAGCAGTGCCGCCATCTCAGGATTATTAAGAACCTTTGCAAGCAGTTCTGCATCCACGCCTTCCGGAACCGCTACCGTGTTTTGTGCTGTATTCGGATGCATCTGCGGATCCAGATCTTTTTTCTCATAAAATGCTTCTTCAAACAGCTCTGCATTTTTCTTCCGGTCATCATCCAGGATGTGGGAATATACATCCGTAACCATGCTGACCTGGGCATGTCCGGAATCTCCCTGGACAGCCTTAATATCTCCACCATTCAGTTTCAACTTATAGGTAACACTGCTGTGTCTGAGACTGTGGAAAACAACCGGTGGGAGATCATAGTCCTTAATCAACTGATTTAATGGCTTCCGGATCGCGCCATCCCCCAAAGGAAGACCAAACGTACTTGCCATGACCAGGTTATAGTCCATGTATTCATCTCCAAGAACTTCCTTTGTCTCATCCTGTTTTTCTTTCCATTCGATCAGCATCTTTGCGACAGACTTTGGAAGGAAAACCTTTCGGACACTGCTGTCTGTCTTCGGTGTTTTCAAAACACGGACTGTTTTATTGGTCTTGCTTTTTTCTGGAAATATCAGCAGCACATCTTTTGCATCCAGCTCTTTTAAAGCGGATTTGCTCACCCGCTGGGATTCCTTATTGATAAACAGATATGCCCGGTTTTCCTCAATTGCTTCCTCCGAGATGTCCACACAATCCCAGGTAAGCCCCAGAAGCTCACTGATCCGGAGAGAGCAGGAGAAGGAAAGATTCATTGCCAGCTTTAGCCGATCATCCTCACATACTTCCAGTGCGTACATCAGAGTTTCGGCAGTCCAGATCTCCCGTTTCTTTGTTTTATGTTTTGGTACGGTCGCATAGATACAAGGATTCTTCTCCATCAACTCCCATTTGACAGCCTGTTTAAAACAGCTTCGGAGGAGTTTATGGATATCTCTGATGGTACTGGTAGATACATATTCATTCTTTCTTTTCCCAATCATAGGATTGACCACAGCCGGAGCTTTCAACAACCTCTGATAATATTTTTCAATAAAACGGGTATTGATCTCCGACAGTTTTTCATCCCCGATGATCGGAAGGATATAATTATTTATGAGAGAAACATTTCCATCATACGTAGATAATGCCCAGTTGTCTTTTCCATACAGGGCAACGTATTCTGCCAGAAGATCCTTCATGGTTTTACACTGCGGGATTATCATGGATCCCATTTCTTCTTTATACTCGATTTCTTTCTTGCGTTTCTTTGCCTCTGCCTTTGTAGCATAAGTTTCCCATTTCTGCTTCCGTTTCCCGTCTGCATCAGTATAGGAATAGATCACATTAAATTTTCCGTTTCGTTCTCTGATCGATGCCATAATCTAACAGCCCCTTTCTGTATTTCTCTTTTCCAGCCATGCTTCAAATTCTTTTCGTTTGATCCGAACATGATTCCTTATTTTTACAACCGGAAAATATCCTTTTGTGTACCAGACATTTATCATGGACCGGCTGACCTTTGCCATAAAGGCTGCTTCATCTATAGTAAGATACTGCAGATTGCCATTCCTTCCTCGTTCCCCGGTCTGTGCCAGTTTCTTTCTCCGATAATTCGCCAGTGCCACATTTTCTTCCATTGCCAGTTCTTCATAATCGTTCGCCGGATCCAGATGATATTCATCCTGCCCTTCCAGAAACTTCTGAAAGCTTTCCTTCGTGATTCTTTTTCGATCAGCGATCGTGACGAACTCAAAGAGATGCTGATACTTTTGACTATTCAGGATGCCATATACCTGATTTCTGGTGATTCCCAGCTGTCTGGCCATTTCCGGCATAGTGAGAGTAGCGGCCTCCATTTCGGCGTCCCTCTTTTTATCCTCTTTCGTGCGGTATCTGGACTGTCCGTCATACCATTTCTGAAATGCAGCTTTTGGTACACGTTTCCAATAGTCCACAATCACGACTTCGATATTATTCCGCTTGATCAGGTCATAAACGACACCATCTGTAAGCTCCAGCATTTCTGCAAGTTCCGGAACAGAATAAGACCATTCTTTCAATTCCTTTCCCGGTTCTTCTCCGTTGACTTTATGATATTTAATCTGATTCGCATACCACTTTTCAAAACTCTCAATATTGACCCGCATCTTTCCGGCAATCTCTTTGGTCTCAAAAAAGTTTTTATGTACCAGCCAATACCGATCCGTCTTTTTAAGCCCCAGGAGCTCGCCCATCTCAGAAACACTCATCCATTTCTTTTTCGCAGAAGACAGCCTCTTGTATGGGCTGTTTGCTTTCACTTCCTTTATCAATTCTTCGTATTTCTCGGTATTCATTTTTCCCTTCTCATCCATGAAGCTTTCCTCCTTCTTCCCATACCATACCGCACTTTTTCAAAAAAATTTAGGATGTCGATTTTTCATCCGAATAGGAGATTAGTTGGAAGATTCCGGCAGCTTATCCAGCCAGTCATCAAAGCTCTTTTTGGAAATACGGTACTTTCCGCCATCCAGCTGGATCCACCGAAATTCATTTTTCTTCAGAAGGTTATATATTGTCGGTCTGCTGACACCAAGAATCTCCTGTAACTCTTTTACTGTATAACATCTTTTCTCTGACATATGTCATTACCTCACATTTCATTATTTTGGAGGCGACATTCCAAATACTCCCGCAAGTGACGGGGCATTTGGCTCTCGCGGCAGTCGCCAAATGGACATGCAAGCATGTCCGCTTGGCTCGTTGCTCGCGGATATAAATGTCCCTCTATATATCCAAAGTTTCAGAGGGGCTTATACAACATGTTTTAGTAAAAAAATGTCAAGATGAGAAAAAGGGCAAAAAGAAACCTCCGTATGAATTGAATCATACGAAGAAAGGGCAGATACCATTTGAGATATCTGCCCATGCATTTAATTTTATTTAACTTTAATCAATTCATCTAATATTTTCTGGGTAAGCTCTTTTTGCTGAGTTCCGTTGAGATAATTAGAAGTTCTAATTACAAGTGTTCCGTATACGTAATGAGATCCAGAAGCAAATCCTGTCGAATCGAATGTGCCAAGATAATCGCTTCTTGATGTTGCCTCTTCTTTGGTAGTATATACTTCAATCGCTCCGCCGCCGTCTGTTCCGATATCAATAACGTTATCTTTTTCAATATATAATTTGGAACGATCTACCTGCGTGTCCCTAAAATAAATACATCCAATGTAACCACCTTGCTTATTTAATTGTCCATTTGGATCATGGTCTTCTGTAACAGGTGCCATTTCTGCAATTGTTTCAATATTTTTTAATCGATCCATAACAAAGTCATCTGTTGGTGCAGTGATTTGTTTTAATCCTTGAATGCTATCTTCGTAAGCCTTTTTTGCCTCATTAATTGCTGTAATGTTTTCAGAATAATTTGGAACTTCTGGGATTTCATCTGGAACAGCAACTTCTTGAATTGCTTTTGTATCAGATTCTGCCTTTTCTTTCATAGCTTTCAAATCTTCCTTAGAAGCATTCTCATCTACTGTCACTTCTTCATATACTGGAAGAAGTTCAGGATCAGCTATCTGTTTCTCAGAGGCCGTACTGATTGCTGCTTTAAGAGTGGCAAGCGTTTCTTCGTCAAAAGGTTCTTCTCCTTTGTTAATTACCTCCTGGGCGGCAGTCATAGCGCTATTTAACTCTTCGTTTGCATCAACCGTTGCTTGAGATGCAGTTATATATTCTCCAGCTTGTTCGTTGTAGGTTTTGACAGCCTCATTATAAGTTTCAACTGCCTTTTTGGTGTTATCAACTGCATTACCACATGCGGTTAAAGAAATCATGGTCATTGCTATAACAATCGTTAATAGTATCTTTTTCATAGTCCAACCCCATTCCTTAATAATGTTGTATTTAATTATATCATGTTTTATTGTGTTATCAATAAATATATTACGGCAAATGCTCGTTGCTTGTTTTTTGACTGGCAATCAAAAAAATGGCTGAGGACTTACGTCATCAACCATTTTTTAGTTTATTGAAATGCTGATTTAAAAAATTCCTGTTTTTCTAACATCATTGGAACATAAGTTTTCAATACTTCAAAATATTCATACTCTAGTTCCTTTGTTTCAAGATAACATTTGGCAGGATTTTCGTCGTTTATTCCGACCTTTCTTGCATCTGTTGCTATTGCATCAATCTGACTAATCATAGAATCATAGGTCATTTTTGTATCTGGATCATCAAATAAAATCTTCAAATGCTTTTTCATTTCATAAATCAAATCAGGATTTTGTTCACTTGGATTATATGTTGCAAATGGAATGACATTGTCTTTTTCAAATGTCACATCAGAAACTTCACTTTTCCCATTCATATAATTAATACGAACCCCTGGTTGAACATTATAACAATATCGATTAAAGCAAACACCTTCACCTGAATCTTCTATCGAATATGCTTCCATTTGAACCCCCGATGCCACAAGATTATCACTCTTATATATTGGCGTCACTCTGTATAAAACATGATTCCCAGTTTTTTTAATATAATCCATGACATCACTTTCTAATGGTTCCATGATATCTGCATTCATATAACGAGTTCCCGTAATTAGATTATTCTTGTCGTCTGCGCCACCTAGTCCATGCGCAATAAGATGACATCTATTATACAGATATGCAGCACCGGCACCAGAATTAACTATATTAGGGTATTTGTCAAAACTCCATCCAGATGGTGTAATGCCTGTGATATTTTTTCGTGGACCAGATTTGGTTACTTCTTCTTTGTCTAAACAAGCATAAGCAACGCCACATCTTCCATAAGAATCCATACCACTATACTCATAATATGATCCAATATTCTTTTTTTCTTGTGCGGTAAAATAAGGCTTATCGCCATTAATTATTACATACGGTTGCCCAGAATATCCTTCAATAGCTTTTCCTTTTACATTGGCAGTTGTTTCAGACGGATCACTTGCTAAATAATCCGACAAAATGTGAGAGTAGTAAAGAAGTGCTGAAAAGCTTTCACACTTGCCACTTGAACTACCAAATAGGTTGTTTATGAAGCCAAAGTCAAAAACCTTATTTACGCTGTTATTAAGTATTTTCTTTCTTGTATTCTTAATCTCAACATTGTTTTTATACTCATATTCCCAACTGTTGTGAGCACAATCCAACAAACAATCATCTTTTATATTGATGTCTGATAAAGAAGGTACTTTTCTTACTTTGTGCAGTTTCAAATTATCAAGTTTCTCTTGCCCCAAGTTATCAGATTGCTCACTGCACAAATATAGTGCGTCCATCAGCAGCTTTACATTGTCGTCTGATTGGCGTTGCAAAGCATTGTCTCCAAAAATAATTTGTGTAACATAGGTTTCGCTTTGCTGATCGTTACAGGCGGCATAGGTCGTTATAGGAACACTTGATACTAATACCAATGCAAGGCAAAAAGCAGTTATGCGCTTAATCATTTTTTCTTCCTTTCAAAGGCAATACTATTTATAATAAATGCTTTTTTTACTTTTTTGGCATTATATACAAATACTAGATTTTTGTCAGGTGATTCTGCTACTGGCGTAACGGAAATAGTAATAACGTCACCATCCTGATATTTGTACTTTTCAGCTTTCTCGCTCATGTAAGTAACTGTGTAATCAGATACACTAGCTTTTTTTTGCCGCTTTACTTCATCTACTATCCAATCATCTATAACGGTATCTTTTTTTCCATTTGAAATGGTAAGTGAAATTGTTGAGCGATCAGAAATACATGTTGCTGGAATAATCAACTTTTCGCCATTGAATTCGATAGAGATATCGTCTGCTTTAATATCGCCAGTATTTTTCCCAAACCAAAATCTATTATCTAATGCTTCTGTCAGAAAGATCGGATCATTATTTTCGTGAAGAATAGAAACGATTTTATCTTTTTCTTTCTGCGAGATATCTATTTCATCAGCTAAGGCAAATAATAAATCACAATTCAAATAAAGAGACTCGTTTACAGGTGGCAAAGCAATTTTGCGTTCTTTTTCCAAGGCTTTGTTATATTCTTTGGCTTCTTTTTTTTCTCTTTTGGTTGATCCTTTCTTGACTTCTACTTTCTTGATATCAGCCAAATATATTTCATTCTGAGCTCTTTGACCGTCAGCAAGAATATTTACATTTTCAAACGCAATAGCATATGCATTTTCTAAATATGAGCGATTTTCAGTTTTTGCAAAAAGATCAATATATATCTGAGCTGTAAAATATCGAATACTCCAATCGAAATCTTCACCATCTTTATATTTTTTTGTATTTGAAAGAATCAAATCACAATACTTATCAGCAAAGGTAATATAATCACTCTCTGACATGGTTTCTTTCGCTGCAATTATTGCCATTGGTAATACTTTTGCGTAATCAAGATCCTTACGGAAAATTCTTGTAGAGATACCTTCATATTTGTATAGAGCATTTAAGCAGTTCTCATAATCTTCAGAATCATAATAATCTTTAACAAGTTCCAACCAATAAGGTCCGAATTGTTCGTAGGTATTCTGATTACTTTCCAACCAAGAGATTTTGCTTACAAGATTATCCTTTGCAGTCCATGTTACAAACGCTTCCACAGATTCATCATTCAAAGCATAATCACCTGGAAGATCATAATCCCTAACCATGTTATACATGTAATTCAAAGCATTTTTAGTACTATTATGCAATTCGTCTGCCGATTCATCATCTAATTCCCATCCATCCTTCAAGTATTGAAGATCTGCCTGAGATGTAGCTGAATCGTAACTGCTCTTAGCATCAACAGCCATATATAACACGGATGCTGCCATTTTCAGTGTACTTCCAGACTGAACTGCGCTTAGTAATCCCATCGGATTAGGAATGGCCTGTCTTAATGCTTGAGCTCGATTTTGCTCATATATGTACTCTAATCGATCTCTCTTAACGGAAATCATTCGATAACCATTAATGGTATCAAGAAGATTTGTTGATTGAGCTTGTGTTTTACTATCAACAGCATTTGGATAAAGATCATTCTTCAAAGAAGAATAAGCATCTTCAAGAAATGCTTGATTATTAGGTGACTGATTAATTCTTTGCGTCAAAACAGTCATGTAATTCAACATGTTTACGGAATTGCGCTGTGTATTTGATAACACTTCTTCAGCTTCTTCTGTTTCTTCATTCTCAACAGATTCAGCTTCTTCATCTGTAGTTAATGTATTTTCAGAATTTTCTTCAATTATATTATCATCTACAGACTCACTCACTTCGGTAGAATCCTCTTCGGTTGGCTCCACTACAACAGATTCTTCTTTTGTATCTGTTGTTGAAATTGATGAATCAGAAGGAGTGGCGTTTCCACCACATCCTACAATTGAGGCCGTCATTGACATTGCCAATAATAGTACAATAATTTTCTTTTTCATAACTCTTATCCTTAACCTGCAATTAAATAAATTTTGTTTTCATCAAAACAAATCTGTTCTGTATGATTATATATCTGAATCATATCCTCCATTTTGGCTGTATAAATACCAGTCTGGGGATTGCTTATAAGAGCAAATTCCTGCAAAATTCCAGATTCAATAGATTCTGCACTCTCTCTAATAGAAGCCCCGCTTTCTTCTAGAAATTCATCCACAGGTCCCTCTTTAACAACCGGTATACTGCCAATTAATTTTCCAACAGCCTTACTTGCAGTTCCAATGCCTTTGAGAATATTTGCATCAATAGTACCCTTACTCATTTTTTCAAGGAATACTGAACACTGTTGAAATAACTCACGATATTCCATGGACATCTTTTCAATTTTGGTTTTTATTCCTAAGATATATTCTTCTCTAAAGTTCCCGCTTAGCATTATTTCCATCAATGACGCCATTGAAAATGTATAGAGAGATAGACGATAGTATTTAAATTTCTTTAACAGCTCTTTTAATGTCATGTTTACCTGTACATGTGCAAGTGCCAATTTTTTCCCTTTTAATATGCCATTGACTTTTTTCTGATATCCATCAATATTTTTTTGTGCTGTACGTTGAATATCAAGGACCAGCTTATGATTATTAGATATAAAATATTCATTGTCCCAATTCGTTTTGTATTTTTCAAGAATATCTGATAACACTTTAACGTCTGCTTCAATTTCAGCTTCCTTTTCAATCTCAAGAAATGCGATTATCTGTTCTTGCATCTCCTTTATTTCTCCCAATTGCTGTTCTACAGAAAAAAGTGCAACAGCCATCAGCATTATTGCAGGATTTACTGCAGCGACAGCTTCTGTGGTAGCTGTGAGAGGTCCAGCTGCTTGTAGCTGAGCAAACTTTGACGTACCTTCTGCTGTTTTGAAAGCACCCCAAAAATTTCCGTTTTTGGCTAACTTTAATGTATCTCCGACAGCTTCATTTGCAAGCCTATATAATCCCTGTGTTTCAATTGTTGTTGTCTGAGTGATTGTTCGTAAAGCTGGTAGCAATGATGACACACCAGCACCCAGAGTTGCTAATTGAGCAATAGGCATACTCAGTGTTTTTCTATTTGTTGTATCGGAAAGGGTATCGGATAGAATGTTTTGTGCACTTTCCATGATTCCCCTTTCATCTCGAATCATTTCTGTATCTCCTTGATTCGCAGAATCAATCTTTATTATTTCTCCCATAGTGAACCTCCATTTGTATTTTACATAGGATATGTAATTTTCGCGTCCTATAATAGGTTATTTAGCTTCTTTACGTTCGACATAACGAAATTCGATATCATACCCTAAAGATTCTATCATCTGAACAAAGGTCTTATTTAAAACGCCTTCTTGCTTTTTGATGATACGATTGACATAAGGAGCTGTTGTTCCAATATCTTCTGCCAGTTGAGCTTGAGTAATTCCATTTTCTATACATTTTGTTTTTACATCAACTTCGATATTATTTCTTATCATATTAGTTCCTTTTCATAAGCTCATCTTATCCGATTCAGACAATTTATTATATCACAACTATAGTGGCTAATAAATAAAAGAGTCTCGAATCTCATTTAATCTCATTTAATTGCATGGCTTTTTGACAGTAAAAAAGCCCAGGAGAAATTTACTTCCCCTAAGCCTTGAATGTTTCACGGATTTCCTATAGCCCATTTCTGTAGATCTCATTAATCACCGCCTGGGCATGTTCCATCTCTTTTTTCTGGATGATTGCATCCCGGTCACTTAAGATCGCCAGCATCTCATCCACCAGATCTTCAATCCGGGGATTGCTTACCCGGTACAAATATCCCAACATCCGGGTTGCGGTATAATCTGTATTCATATTTTTATAGGCTATTTCCGCACAGAACTCTTTTGGATATCCTCTGTCCAGCAAAACCTTGTATAATTCGTCCGTTCGTTCCGATGCCATAAGCAGTCGCTCCTGTTATTTCAAAAATTTCTTAAATCAAAATCCCTTCCAGATGATCCAGCTCATGCTGGCAGATCTGTGCCGGCCAGCCGCTCAGTTTCTGCCGCTGCTTTTTCCAGTTCATATCATAATATTCCACTTCGATATTTTCATATCTTGTGGTTTTTCTCACGCCGGTAAGGGAGAGACATCCTTCTTCCGTTTCATACGGAGTATCCTTACTCAGCAGTACCGGATTAAACATTACGATATCTACGAATCCCATATTCACAATAATGACTCGCTTTTTCACTCCAATCATATTCGCAGCCATACCCACACAACCGGCGCGATTTGCCTGTAAGGTATCCTGCAAATCTTTTCCCACCTGCAGATCTGCCTTTGTCGCCGGTTCTGATTTTTGTCCCAGAAAGAACACGTCTTTCATTATCGGTTTTACCATCTATCATTCCTCCACGTCATATCATTTCTTCTTTTTCTTTGAATCGCTGAACTCATCCATCATATAGGAAACACCGGTTACTTCCCACAATGCATCCTGCTTTTGCTTTCTTTTTTGTCTTATATTTTCTTTCTGTGTTTCATTTCTGCTTTCAATCTGTTGGTTCAGACAAACGATCTGATCCATTGATTCATCATATAATTTCAACTGATCCGCATCAGCAAAAGGAAGCAGTGTTTTCAAGTGCTGATATCTTTCTTCGATTAATTTTTTCCGTTTTTCACAAACCTCATAATCAGAAGAACGCATGACAATCTGAACACTTTCCCTAATAATCCGGCAGTCATTTCTGATACTCTGATCGGTTGCCTGCTCCAAAACTGCTTTGTCTATTGGCATTCCCTTTTTATACCCCTGTATCATGACTTTTGCCCATGCGTCTATGTCAGATCTTCCTTTTTTCCGAAATAATCCCATTTGTATACTCCTCAAGAATCATATTCTGATTATATCAACAAAATCATATTTCTACCATAGCGAGGTTTTTTCATTTCCATGTTGTATAAGGGGCTCTCTTTTCCCATATAAGTGAGAGGTTCTTTTTCTAAGAGCAAGATCCACCCGTGTTTAACAGTAGTGCCATTTTGGCAACTGTTACACTTACGGGTTTTCATCTTGATGGGGATTCCGTTTCCCCATGCCCTCGTTTTTGACATCACAGATGTCTTTTGGCTTCCACTGAAAAAGTGGTCGCAGCAACAATAGTACAAATGGAAGGGACAGCCATTTATACCTATGTTGGCATCACAATGTGATGAAAGATTCCGTTGGAAGGGAGGAATATGGAGAGAAAAAATAAAAGAAAAGAAGTTACACATCCACATTTTGTAGCTGTACGACTTACTGATGCAGAGATGGCTCTTTTAGACCAGGGAGCATCTATGCTTGGGATTTCCAGATCAGAGTATCTAAGAAAATTACTTCTTGAAAAGGAAATTACAAACACGATCGAGGTAATAGCTGACATGGATGAACTTCGGAAGCTGGTCAGTGAAT
>NZ_JBBMEK010000045.1:0-17351 GCF_040096555.1 Coprococcus intestinihominis
AAATCACCGACATAATCACCCAGTTTGAAAGTCACATCATAACGCATACCGAAATAGTATTGATCGTCACCAAATGGCCAAAAACCAGCACCCGAATGTTTCTTATCACCAGTAGGTGTAATTACATTCGCCAGCGTATATGAATTACCTGTACGATTGAACTCCAAGTCATAATCTTTATAGACTGTTTTACCAGATTCACTACTAGCATTAGTTTCGGTAAAGAATCCTGGCTGATCACAACTCCACAAAACCGTACTGTAGTCATCCGATAGCCCTGTTACAAGTCCAAGTGTTCCTTTATTATTCGTATTCCCGCCATAGTTACATACATTTGCATTTAAATCATTGGTTCCTGTTGCATCTGTATACTTCTTAGACTTAAAGAGATTATTATTTTTTTCTTTAACTCCCATTATTAAACGAGGGGTTTTACCTTCTGTGTCAGTATAATTAGAATTTCTATTAATCCCCCTTGAAGTATTATTGATTCCATCATAATCCCATAATGTAACATCACCGGTCGTAGTTCCGGTATTTGGTGTATAGTAAATACGATAAGTGGTGCTCTTCATTGCTGTAATATTATCTTTATCATCCAGCTTTGTTTGAACTTCTTTACCATCTGTAGTGTATGTAATCTCATCCACCTCAGTAACATCATAGTTACCGCTCTTACAGTAGTTATTAATCTTACTGCCTATACTTAATGGGACTGCCTCATCCGAATAAAGTTTTTTCTTGCTGGCGTTATCATAATGCTGCAGTGTAACAGTAATATTGCTTGAGCCCTTATTAATAATAACGTAAGTAGAGAAATGCGGGGCTTCAAATACAACATTACCTTCTGCATCCACAGTACCATCCATGTCTTCCACATTATTATTGTCATCGACATGGTATACAGCTGTTTCTTCATCAGAAGCAATCTCCGGTGAATCTACACTGACCTGTACCGGCATTGACGGCTGCACTTCCTGACCATTCTGGATAAACTTGATATCATATGCCAGAACATTCTGTATGGAAGCTTCTTCTTTATTATCAGCCATCTGTTCAGCAACAGCATTCTCAATTTCTTCCTTACCATTGCCGGCAGTGATTTCATTAACCCTTAACTGCGCATCTTCCGGAAGAGCTCCCTCTGTACCTGTTACTTTAACAGTTGCATTTCCAACCTGTGCAGTCCAAACCTTCTCAGTTGCTGTTTCTGTTGTCTCAGCTGCTGTCTCTGTATGTGCTTCTGTTGCAGCTTCGGTATGTGCCTCTGTCTGCTGAGTATCTGCTGCAGGTGCTTCTGTCTCCTCTGCAACAGGTGCCCCTTCCTGAACTTCTGTCTGAGCCTCCGGTGCCCCATAGGAAACCGCTTCTGTCGTCGGCTCTTCTGCATAATTCTGAACTTCTGTCTCTGAATCTGCTGCAGAGATATCTGCGGAAACAGAGGTTACACTGCCAAGCATCAATGCTACACACAGCAACAAAGCTGTCAATCGTCTATGCTTCTTATTATTAAACTTACTCAACATCATTTCCTCCTTCCATTTCCTGCTCTTTCTCAACAGCGTCATCTATCAGTTTGATGAGTTCCAGTGCACTTCTGAAGTACTGTTCACGTTGTCCTTCAATCCATGTCACTTTCCCTTGCCATGTTGCATGCTCATGATCCATAATCTTGACCAGAAATGTATCTGCTTTCTTCGCTCTTCCTTTCATGACAGTACCTTCATCGTCCTTTCTGGATTACTCCGTTATTGTAGTTTTATTATAGCGAATCACCCATTACGCCAACCATTACAAATCTACATTTTTTGCAGCTTTTTTAATTTTCCCTTAATGCATTTTTCCGACATATTTCAATGATTATTTCATTATTCGACATTGTGACGATTATATTTTGTGTAATGTTCGGCCGATCCGTCATCTCAACCATTATATGCGGGTGCATGACGTAATATTCCTGAAATCATCCTAATTCTATCTGTCTTTTTTACATCCGGAAGGTTGCCCTGTTTCCCCTTCTGAACACAAAAAGAGGCGCATCCTTTAATCAATCCGGATGTCCGCCTCTTTGTCGTTTTGTCATGTCGAAGAAGATTTAGTAAACCCTCTGCTTATCAATGTCTGTTATTTCATTCGTTCTGTTGGCTTTATTACTGTATCGCCTGATTAATAATCTTAAAAAGTTCCAATTCACTGAAGAATTTCCACTCTTGATCGCCTTCTACCCATTTGACCATGCCCTGCCAGGTTGACCGCTGACGATACTGCACGTACAGCAACATCGTCCCCTTTTTGCCGCGCTCCTTCTCAAGCTCTTCTGCTGATTTCTTCTTCTCAGGCGGCTGTACCGTCTTCCGGCTCTTTTCTGTAAATGTCCGCATCTGTGTCGATGCCTGCGGAAACTTAATCTGGTCAAATAGATTCTCTGCCAACTCGATCAGATGAGCCACATTTGAGAAAGGACAGGCTTCTTCGCTGTAGCAATGATACAGACGCCCTGACAATTCACCATTCCGAATCTCATCCACGCAAATACTGATCAGATTGGGAGAACGCTGGAAATTCTGCTGTCTTACTACTTGTCCCATGTTTTGCCCCATTTCCATTTATTCTCATTATCTTCACTATTAAATCCGCTGTCCGCCACGGATGATACCGCATACTCCAGATACTTACTCCAGGTCTTATGCTCTCTTGAGAAATACTTCTGGATTCTCTCAAAAATCAGACTTCAGTTCTCTCTGTTGGTTCCCACCAGGAGCAGCAAATACTGTGACTTACTGTACCGTGTATAAGAATCACCTCTTCTCAGGCAATGCGCCAGTGTGTCCTGCAGCTCCTTGCCCATCATATCCAGCCGTTCCTCATTCTTCATCGGCTGCCCTTTGCCGTTGGTAATACTGCAGAGCATCAGATAAACGGACTGACCGTTGCGTTCTACGATTCTGGCCAGTAAGCGGTATGTATCACGGAACCCCGGAAGGCTGCAGAAATAAGCCCCGCTGCTCTTGTCCGTCTCCTTAAGACGCTTCTCCATCTCCGGCAGCGACTGGGTCTTGAAGTTCATCCGCCCGTTCATCTGCTCAAAAAGCTTCATCATTCGTTCTGACGGATACACTCCCAACTCATCCACAAACATCTTGGCCGTATTCTCATACTCCTTCAGAGCCTCATCGTATTTCTTCATGCGCATGAGGCAGTCGATCTGAATAGCCTGCCACTCATCGAAGGGATACATTCTGCAGGCCGGTTCACAGGCTTCAATGGCTGTCTCATATTCGCCTCTGTCCATCAGTAATTCGCACAATGTATTCAATGCATTTGTATATTTCTCTTTGTAATTAGAATTCTTCGCCAGGATCACACCGTCACAGATAAAATCCGGAAGATAATCCCCGCCGTATAACTGGCAGGCCTTCTTCAGCAGATCGATCTTCTCTTCGGCATTCTCCGCCTCATCTGCCTGGTCGCACAGTGACACAAACCCGTCTGCATCCAGCACCACTTCCATCGGTGCAGCAAAGGAATACATGCCGCTCTTGATCTGTATATAATCATACTGAGGAAGCCCCGCCGTCACCAGCATCTTCTTCAGGCGAAATGTAGTCACGCGCAGATTATTCGCAGCATCCGTGATATCTTCATTCCCATACAACATATCCAACAATCGTTCTCTGGAAACAGTACGTCCCTCGCTGCATACCAGAATCTGCAAAAGCTTCACTGCCTTTGTCGATTTCCCACTGCCAATCGAAATCGTTTTCTCTCCATATCTCATCGAAAAGCCGCCCAGGGCCTTTACCTCCAATATCGGCAAATTGTCTTTCATACGCGCCACACTCCTCTGATCTCTTCATACAATCTATAACGCACGGTATTCCGCCATCTCCGTATCAGCTTATCCCCTACATTCATAACAAAATGATAACCCTTTTCTAAGGTCTTTGTCAATATTTGTACAGTTAAAATCCACCTAAAACTGCTCGACTTTCTGTCCATTTTTGTCGATTTTTAACGTCGAATTGTCGGACATTGTCGAACATTGATATTTGTTAAGATTTTATTGTTACTTTATAATGAATCTATCAACGTTGATGCACGATTACATACTCATTTTGGGTTGATTCCATAAATTCTCTTGGATATAATAAGGATAGATTGGTACACTCTGTTTGATCCGAACGATATCCGAAGATACTGAATCCCCAGAGAACAGAGGGAGGAATACCGATATGAATACAGCAATTGCGAACACTGTTGCAGCCGCCAATGACAAAGCGCAGTATGATGAATACGCCAAGCGTCTGATCGCACAGAAGATTATATTAGCCCATATACTTGCCAAAACAGTCGATGAATTCAGAGATATGAAGCCAGAAGATATTGTTGCCCACATCGAAGGCGATCCCAAGGTAGGCATCGTCCCCGTTGACCCCGGTATGACGAATGCAGCCAGACCCACTGACGCAAGTACCCCCTATGTATCTGACCATCGGCTCGCCGGTCTGAATACCGAACACAGCGAGATCAATGAAGGTATGATCCGGTTTGATATCATTTTTTATGTACGTATGAAGGATGGCCTTGCACAGGTTATCATCAACATCGAAATTCAGAAAGACGAGCCCACCCAGTACTTTCTTCTGAACAGGGCGATCTTCTATGTCAGCCGCATGGTCTCCTCACAAAAAGGAAGAGATTTCGTCCATCAGAATTACAATGATATGAAGCGTGTATTCAGTATCTGGTTGTGTATGAACATGCCGTCCAACAGCATGAGCTATGTCCACCTCACCAAGGAAGACATTCTCGAACATTATAACTGGAACGGTCATCTCGACTTATTGAACATCGTCTTGCTCGGCATTGGCCGCGAATTACCGCCTCAGGAAGAGCAGTATGAATTACATCGCCTGATCGGCACCTTGTTATCTGCAGAATTGACCGTAACACAGAAACTTGCAATCATAGAAACCGAATACCATATTCCATTAAGCGTAGAGTTAGAGGAAGGAGTGAACGATATGTGTAATTTAGGTGAAGGAATTGAGGAAAGAGCCATTGAAAAAACAAAGAAAGAAGTTATTCTGGATATGTATCAAAATGGATGTAACTTAGAACTAATCGCTACAGTAACTAAGAAAAATATTTCTGAAATTGAAGAGATTATCAATAACTCCATTGTATCTTTACACTGATTATACTATAAAGAAAGGCAACTATATTATGTCCAATTTAGGTGAAGGCATTGAAGAAAGAACCGCCGCAAGAGTTACTAAAGAACTAAACGCCAAACACGCCAAGCATGCCAAAGAACTTACAGAAAAGCTTGCCGAGAAAGACCGTATCATCTCAGCTTACCAATTATTAGCAAGGCATACACCAATCGCACAGATTGCCGCTGAGACCGGACTTACTGAAGAAGCCATCCGCGCACTCTAAAGCACACTTAACCCTAATACAAATCCCTGCCAACTCAGTCTTTGGACTGCTTTGGCAGGGATTTAATAGTTGAATTTTTATTTCACAAATACTTTTTTCAAGTGCCAGATATCTCTTACATACTCTTCAATGGTTCTGTCAGAGGAGAACTTGCCGGAGCATGCTGTATTGAGAATGGCCATTCTGTTCCAGGCCTTGCTGTCTCTGTAAGCTTCATTGATCTTCGCACGTGCCTCGGCATAAGATCTGAAGTCTTTCAGAATGAAGTAAACATCCTGGTTGATCAGAGAATTGAACAGCTCACGGAAAGTCTCTGTATCGCCATTGGAATATGTGCCGTCCACCATCTGATCCATGACTCTGTGGATATCTGCATCCTGCTCATAGATCTCTCTCGGATTATAACCGCCGTTGGCTTCATAGCCCATAACTTCATCGGAGCTCATACCGAAGATAAAGGCATTCTCGCTGCCGACTTCCTCAACGATCTCCACGTTGGCACCGTCCATTGTACCCAGTGTAATGGCACCGTTCAGCATGAATTTCATGTTGCCTGTACCGGAAGCTTCCTTGCTGGCTGTTGAAATCTGCTCTGAAACGTTGCTGGCTGCAAAGATGATCTCTGCATTGGACACACAGTAGTTCTCAATGAAGACAACTTTCATCTTGTCATTGACAGCCGGATCATTGTTGATCACATCCGCAACAGCATTGATCAGTTTGATAGTCTGTTTGGCTGTCTTATAACCCGCTGCAGCCTTGGCACCGAAGATAAATGTTGTCGGATAGAACTTCATATCCGGATTGTCTTTCAGCTGATTGTACAGATACATAATGTGCATAATATTCATCAGCTGACGCTTATATTCATGCAGACGCTTGACCTGTACATCAAAAATGGAATCCGGATTGATATCGATACCATTATGCTCTTTGATATATTTGGCCAGACGCAGCTTATTCTGATACTTGATCTCCTGGAATTCCTTGCGGGCTCTGGAATCATCCGCCAGCGGGGCCAGGCCTTTCAGCAATGGCAGATTCGTGATCCATTCGTCTGTACCAAGCTTATCTGTTACCCACTGTGCCAGCAGCGGATTCGCATGAAGCAGGAAACGTCTCTGAGTGATACCGTTTGTCTTGTTGTTGAACTTCTCAGGCATCATCTCATAGAAATCATGCAGTTCTCTTTCTTCCAGGATCTGTGTATGCAGTCTGGCTACACCATTGACAGAGAAGCCTGCAATGATCGCCATATTCGCCATACGCACCTGACCTTCATAGAGGATTGCCATATTGCGGATCTTGTCATACTGGTTCGGATACTTCTCTTCAACCTGGATCAGGAAACGACGGTTAATCTCTTCCACGATCTGATAAACTCTCGGCAGCAGACGCATAAACAGGTCAACCGGCCATTTTTCAAGGGCTTCAGCCATGATGGTGTGGTTCGTATAAGCACAGCATCTTGATGTGATATCCCATGCATCATCCCATTCCAGATTCTCCTCATCGATCAAAATACGCATCAATTCAGGCACAGTAACCGTCGGATGGGTATCATTCAGCTGGAAAACAACCTTATCCGGCAGCTGATGGATGTCATCATGTGTTGCCTTAAACTTCTTGATCACCTGCTGCAGGCTGGCTGATACGAAGAAATACTGCTGTTTCAGACGCAGTTCCTTACCGCTGTAATGATTATCATTCGGGTAAAGGACTTCCACAATACTCTTGGCCAGATTCTCCTGCTCAACCGCTTTCTGATAATCACCCTTGTCAAAGGAATCCAGATTGAACTGTACCAGCGGCTCTGCATCCCAGATTCTCAGGGAATTGACAATACCGTTGTTGTATCCCACAACCGGCAGATCATAAGGCACAGCCATGACAGACTGATAGCCGTCCTGAACATACACGTTGCGCCCAAGTTTCTCATTGTATTCAATTCTGACATAACCGCCGAATTTGATCTCCTGAGAATATTCCGGACGCTTAATCTCAAATGGATTGCCGTTCTTGAGCCAGTCATCCGGGATCTCTACCTGCTCACCGTTCACGATCTGCTGCTTGAACATACCGTATTTATAACGAATAGTACAGCCGTAAGCCGGATAATTCAATGTGGACAGGGATTCAATGAAGCAGGCCGCCAGACGACCAAGGCCGCCATTGCCAAGAGCCGCATCCGGCTCCTGGTCTTCCACGACATTGATATCCAGTCCCATCTCCTGCAGGACTTCTGCCACTTCCTTATAACAGCAGAGATTGATCAGATTGTTGCCCAGGGCACGGCCCATCAGGAACTCCATAGACAGATAATAAACGGTCTTGGCATCCTGTTTCTCGTATTCCTTGTGGGCATTCAGCCACTCATCAATGATCATATCCTTTGATGCATAAGCCACCGCCTGGAAAATCTCCTGCTGGCTGGCTGTTTCAGGTGTCTTTCTGAACAGATACTTGATATTGTTCAGAATTTCCTTCTTAAATGCTTCTTTATCAAATGGTTCGAATACACTCTTTTCACCAACTGCTGCTATATCACTCATTCAGGCATTCTCCTTTTCTACACCGATCACAACGGTTTCGCCGTTGATATTCCACTCTTTATTATACCCCTTGATTGTATCAAAGCAGATTTCATTTGCCAATACTTCATCTTTGATTTCGGCATTGTTGCTGTCAACCAGAGTTTTGATCTTATCATTTTGAGCAAAATAAACACGAATATGATCCATAACTTCGAATCCGGCTTCTTTACGCATGGTCTGGATCTTGGAAATAATCTCACGGACAAAGCCTTCTTCTACCAGTTCAGGTGTCAGATTGGTATCAAGGACAACGGTTGTCTCGTACTCTGTATCGGAAACATAACCCGGCATCTGTGCGGCATCGATCAGCAGATCTTCTTCCAGAAGTTCGACCTGATCACCATCTGCATCAAATGTCAGTTTGCCTGTTGTCTTCAGTTCGTTCATGGCTGCGTTGCCGTCAACACTGCCAAGATACTGTCTGATGGCATTCAGTTTCTTGCCGTATTTCGGACCAACTGTACGCAGCTGCGGTTTAAAGCTGTAAGATGTAAATGCGCTGACGTCATCTGTGAAGACAACTTCTTTGACATTTAATTCATCTGCAATAATGTCTTTGTAGAAATCAGACAGTTCAAATGCAGCCTTGACATACATCTTGCCAATCGGCTGTCTGTTCTTGATGTTGGCTGTATTTCTGCAGGCACGGCCCTGTACAACGATCTGGAGAACATGATCCATGTCTTCTTCAAGCTTTGTATCGATCCATTCTTCATTCACTTCAGGGAAGTCACAGAAATGGATACTTTCCGGCGCATTCTTATCTACATTCACAACGATGTTTCTGTAGATTTCTTCTGTCATGAATGGGATCATCGGTGCAGCAGCCTTACAGATTGTAACTAGTGCTGTGTAAAGTGTCATGTAAGCATTGATCTTATCCTGCTCCATGCCCTTTGCCCAGAATCTTTCACGGCTTCTTCTGACATACCAGTTGCTCATATCATCCACAAATTCCTGCAGGACTTTGGCTGTTTCAGGGATCTTGTAAGCAGCCAGGTTGGCGTCAACGGCCTTCACTGTAGAATTCAGTTTGGATAAAAGCCATTTATCCATAACAGATAATTTGCCGTAATCCAGTGTATATTTCATCGGATCAAACTGGTCGATCTCAGCATACAGTACATAGAATGCATACGTATTATACAGTGTTCCCATAAACTTGCTGCGGCCTTCAAGAACGGCTTTCTTGTGGAAACGGTTCGGCAGCCATGGTGCGGAGTTGGAATAGAAATACCAGCGGATCGCATCTGCGCCGTATTCTCTCAAAGCTTCCATCGGATCAACCGCATTGCCCTTGGACTTACTCATCTTCTGACCGTTTTCATCCTGTACATGCCCCAGAACGATAACATTTCTGAATGGAGACTGGTTGAACAGCAGTGTGGAGATTGCCATCAGAGAATAGAACCATCCTCTTGTCTGGTCAACGGCCTCTGAAATAAAGTCTGCAGGATACTGTTCTTTGAACAGTTTCTCATTCTCAAATGGATAATGATGCTGTGCAAATGGCATAGAACCGGAGTCAAACCAGCAGTCGATAACCTCCGGTACACGATGCATTTCCTTGCCGCATTCCGGACACTTGATGGTAACAGCGTCAATGAATGGACGGTGCAGTTCGATATCATCCGGGCAGTTGTCGGACATACTCTTCAATTCTGCAATGCTGCCGATGGCATGCTGGCATCCGCATTCACATTCCCATACATTTAATGGTGTACCCCAGTAACGGTTACGGCTGATACCCCAGTCCTGGATATTCTCAAGCCAGTTGCCGAAACGGCCTTTACCGATGCTCTCAGGGATCCAGTTGACTGTGTTGTTGTTGCGGATCAGGTCATCCTTGACAGCTGTCATCTTGATGAACCAGGATTCGCGTGCATAGTAGATCAGCGGTGTATCACATCTCCAGCAGTGTGGATAGCTATGCTCAAAGTTCGGTGCGGAGAACAGGAGTCCTCTCTCCTTCAGGTCTTTGATAACTTCAGGAGATACGCCGTTTTCACCTTCCAGATCTACTCTCTTGATACAGGAATGACCGGCCCACTTTGTTTCCTTTGTCATCATACCGTTTTCATCTACCATCTGTAAAAATGGCAGGTCGTATTTTCTGCCGACCTTGCTGTCGTCTTCACCAAATGCAGGTGCGATATGAACAACACCTGTACCATCTGTCATGGTAACGTAGCTGTCGCAGACAACATAGTAAGCTTTCTTCTTTGTCTCAACAGGATAAAGGGCTTCGTATTCTTTATATTCAAGGTCTGTACCTTTATATGTCTCCAGAACGTCGTATGTGCCTTCGCCAAGAACTGTATCAGCCAGTGCCTGTGCCAGATAGTACACATAATCTTCCTCTTTCATCTTAACTTTGATGTAAGTCTCATCAGGATTAACACAAAGTGCAACGTTGGAAGGCAGTGTCCAAGGTGTTGTTGTCCATGCGAGGATATAAGCGTCTTCGCCTTTTACCTTGAAACGTGCAATGGCAGATCTTTCTTTGACATCTTTATAACCCTGTGCAACTTCATGGCTTGAAAGCGGTGTTCCGCAGCGAGGGCAGTAAGGAACGATCTTGTAACCTTTGTAAAGGAGCTTCTTGTCCCAGATCTGCTTCAGTGCCCACCATTCGGATTCTATATAGTTGTTGTCGTACGTAACATACGGATGCTCCATATCTGCCCAGAAACCAACGGCATCGGAGAATTCTTCCCACATGCCTTTGTATTTCCAGACGCTGTCCTTACAATGCTGGATAAACGGTTCCATACCGTAAGCTTCGATCTGATCCTTGCCGTCCAGACCAAGCATCTTCTCAACTTCCAGCTCAACCGGCAGACCGTGTGTATCCCAGCCGGCTTTACGCGGCACCTTATAGCCCTTCATTGTCTTGTATCTTGGAATCATATCTTTGATAACACGGGTCAGCACATGGCCGATATGCGGCTTGCCATTGGCTGTTGGCGGTCCATCATAGAAAGTAAATTCAGGACTGTGCTGTCTCAGTTCAATACTCTTTTCAAAAATCATGTTGTCGGCCCAGAATTTCTCGATTTTCTGCTCTCTCTCAACAAAATTCTGATTGGCACTTACTTTGTCATACATCTTGTTTCCTCCTTATATAAAAAGCAAAGTAGATTCCTATGGTTTAAATAGAATGTGCCCTGGCACATTCATGCGCCCGGCGCAGTTGTTCAACAAAAAAAGCTTCCACTCCGAATAGGAATGAAAGCTTGTATTCATTAAACCACCTATACGACATACTGACATATGCGTTCCCTGTAACGGAGGAAAATCCGGCACAGCTTACCCGGCATCCGGCATCTCTTCTGACCTGTATCTCGTAACCTTGCTCAGCTCATAACCACACTCAGTGTGTCATAACCCTGCTCAGTGTCAGAATATGTCGGCCTGTCAGCCTGCAACTCAGGAGTGATCTTCACATCCATGCTACTCGTATCGGCTCACACCTGCCGCCGACTCTCTGAAACTTTCATACGGAGCTACTGTCTCTGTCTTCGTCTTTATCCACTATGTAATCATAGTACAAAGACTTTGGTCTGTCAACCTTTAAAATCAAAAATCCCCTGTTTTGTATACAGAGATAGCTTTCATCACTGTTCTGAAAATCAGTCGGCCAAGAGGACCGGCACCAAAAATCTGCCAGCAAAGTGCCATCGGGAAATTCATCACTGTTGTCTGGAACCATACCGCAATAAAGTTGCTGCCTGCGTTCTTAAAAAGTAATGTTGCAATAAAACTCATCATCGGGCACATCAGACAAACGATCATAGATGAGATCGCCAGTGTAATGAAAATCGGCTTATCCTGAGGTGACACAATTCTAAAAGCTAACATAGTTGACAGCTTCTCAACAACAAAGAATTCCAGAATGATAGCTGCAGGCCACATAATCTTCATTTCGCCAAATGCCATCAGGAATACCTGATTCGTCATGCCACCGATATTCAATGAAATATTATAGCAGATCATGGCATAGACCATCAAAAAGGCCATCAGATTTCTATTTGTATTCCTCCATTGCCCGTCCTTTCTGTGCATCTTTACTAAATTCTGTCCATATGGGAAAATACCCAAAAATTTTTCTGTATTTTGTTCATAAAATGACTTGTAAATTTTTGTCGGAATATTATAATAGCTATGGGGAATTAATCCCCATTTTATTTCATTATGTTTATTCATTGAGGAGATCGGAATTAATATGTATAGAGGAGACGACATTCTTAAAATTTACGACCAGGATCTGAACAACATTGGACGTGCCACCCGCGAGGAAGTACATACTCAAGGCCTGCTTCATCAGGTTGCCCATGTATGGATGTTCCAGCCAACGGAAGATGATACTTATATCATGATTCAAAAGCGTTCACTTGACCGCGAACTTTATCCCGGCAAATACGACCTGATCCAGACAACACATTTTGATCCTGATGAAAGCTATGAAGAAGCCATCGTTGACAGTCTGGAATACTACCGCGGACTGAAGAAATCCAAAGAGGACATTATCCATGTGGGCAGCACCCATCAGCAGATTGACGTCGGCGACTACCATGACAATGCCCTTGTTCAGGTCTTCGCCATCTTCACAGCCAAGGCACTTTTCATCATGCCGGATACAGAAGAAATCGTCAAAGTCCGTTTCGAAGACTTCCGCCAGCTCATCCACGGCAAGCAGAACACCATCAAACTTTACTCACTGGATGATGTTTATCTCAAAGAGAGCAGCACCGATGAATGGTGGCTGAGGAAAGACGAATTTGTAGACGTCGTAGAACCATATATCGACAGCCGAATTGAAGAGATTTAAGATTTACGACAGACATAGAAAACAGATGGGGGATGAAACAACGCACACCCGTGCGAAACGTTTCATCCCCCATCTGTTTTCTGTTGTCTGTCTGAAACCTTATAAAAAAGTGACAGTACGAATTTGTATATTCTTTCTCTATTATTATAAGTGAAATTCTTTAAATAACTGTTCCTGATAATCCGCATCATTAGCCGCTTTGACCAGGTCATCAATTCGATTCTGTTTGGCCAACAGCTGTGTCAGACGATTCATTTTTTGCAAAGTGAGCTGTTCGCCCTCAGCAAGTCCCTTCGCATGACCTTCAGCCATTGCTTCTTCTCTCTCATCTGCAATCATTTCTTCTAACAGCATAAAGCGCCCCTCCCATTCTCGATTTCTTTTGATTGCGGCAATCTGCTCTTTTAGTGATTTTACAAATTCTCCTTCTGAATCTGATTCTTTTTCTGGATCTTCAACATACTGTAAAAATTTGACCAATTCACCAGATTCTTCTGAAACATTGTTCCCTTTACTACTCAACCATATGGTGTAATCGCCATCGTCGACATCCTTATCGTTCTCTTTGCAATGATTACAAATCGTATAACGGTAAAGCCGGTCTCCAAATGGTTCCTTAATCGTTAACTCCTGAAATGTCTTCTTCATTCACCAATTCCCCCTACATATTAGAGGAACCCTGTAACTATATTATATCCATGTCATAAATCTTATGCAATAAAATCTTCTTCCCTCTCTCAAAAATGCGATTCAGCTCTTTCGATTCTTTTTCGCCTCACCATGAAAAAACCCTTTGAAAACGTTTCGTGCGAATGCACGTTGTTTTCAAAGGGTTTTACTTATGGTAAGCGATTTAAGTTATAAAAACTGAACCGTTTACATTTTATTCTGTATTTGCCCTTTCCATGCCCCTTCACAGGCTCGATAAGTTCCAATTGATGCATGATCTCAATTGTACTTCCGGCTCTATAATCTCCATAGTGTAATGCACTTTTTATTTCTTTGCGCCCAAATATCTGATCAAAGGCAAATGTTTCAAGGACCTCTTTGACATTCCCGGCAATCGTAGATGAAATCGTTTTGTCTTCTACCGCATTTATGACTATTTCCAATAGCTGTGCTTTCTGCTCAGGCATTGATTTTTCATTCGCGAAACCATCATTGTTCGCTTCAAACAGTGGTTTTTCTCTCACCAAACCGTGATTTTTCTCTTCAAACAATGGTTTTTCTCTCACCAAACCGTGGTTTTCTGCCTCAAACACAGCTTTTCCTTCTGACGCTAAACGATTACGAATGGTTGCCTGCAGCATAAATGCATTCAGTCTGTACTCAGGGCTCTGTAACCCGGCCGCTTCCAATTCCCTGCACATCCGATCTACACCTTCACCATATTCCTTGACAAAATTGTAGTCTCTCAAAAATTCTGCTATCTTCGGGTTTCTTGAAAAATGAGTATGCCGGATATTTCCAGCCTTAACAAGACCCGGTAATCTGCCCGGGCTCTCCACAACGATCCTGTCGTCAAACATTTTAATCTGAATATCTGTTCCACGAATACTGTAATCACGATGTGTAATAGCATTAACAATGATCTCCTGACGAACAAACTTCGGGTATTCTTCTTCTGTCACAAACAATCCGTCTGCACCAAGATAGGTTTTCTCCTTAATCTGCGTATCCAAATAGGAAATGGCCTTCGTCAGCATATTTAAAATATTCCCCTCAAAAATGACATCTTTAATAACATTCATCTGAGCGCCCACACATTCCCGAATTCCCTCATAACGAATAAATCGTACGCGCGCTCTTGGGAAATATAACTGTGGATTCTTGCCAAACAACAAAATAGCTGCTGTGCTTACCTGGAACGAATGATTCTTCTCTTTCGCAAATCCCTTATTCTCCAACAAATATTCCATCGGAGATTTAGAATACCCAACTTTATCAATATAAGCTTTGACAAAATTCATATCTATATCATCTATATCTGCATCCGGAACCGGTTTGTCTTCAAAAAAACGTTCCCCTTTATCATACATCAACTGCATACGTTCATCAAAAGAAAGCTTCTTCGACTTGTCTCCCACTCGCATAAAAACTTCATCTGCCTGATTCGCATGCACTTCCATGCTGGGCTCAACATGCATAAGCAATACATGATTTGCTCTGCCTTTAAAATCAGTACATGGTACCTTCTCTACTTCTGCCTTCACCGTCGGTACACAAAAATCAAAAGGTACTCTCAAAAGTTCATTGACTTTCCCTGTCTCATCGTCAATGCCCTCAACTCTTCGTGTCTTATCCGAAATTCCAATGGCTACTGTACCGCCATCCGCATTCGCAAATGCAATAATAGGTATCGCCAACGCTTTCGGATCTATATGAATACTCTTTCGGTCAAATATCTGCGTTTCTTCAGCAGACAATACTTCTTCAATCGTCATATAATCTCCCCTCTATCATCCCTGTCCTATTTCTATGTAAATCCTCATCTTTCGCAGCAATATATTATATAGTACATTTTACCATATCCATTTTCATCTGCCCATAGCTTCAAGCCCACAATATTTCGACTATCTTCGACACCCGTGCAGCCACCAAACAGGTTCAGCTCAAGTATATTCTTTAACGCCTGTTATGAAAAATCCCCCCTGAAAACATTTCGTGCGGGTGCGCGCTGTTTTCAGGGAGTTCCTTTTTATACAAAAAGTTACAGTATAATTTTCTTTATACTATAAAAAAGGGCACTGTCCTGTGACTTTCTTTCTGAAACATTTGACACGCTTTATTGTGTCTGTTTCAGAAAGAAAGTACATCAGGACAATGCCCTTCATAGTACAGAATAATTATACTGTAACTTTACATTTTATTCTGCGATATCTGCATACATGAAGTACCAGAAACCGTTAGATGAATGCCAAGATCCTGTGATCTTGCTGCTCTGCAGCCAGAAATCGTTGTAGTAAGCGATTGGAATACAACCTGCATCATTCATCAGAGTATCTTCTGCTTTGTGAAGATCTGCTGAACGTGTAGCCGCATCTGTTGTAGCTCTGGAATCTTCGATAGCTGCATCGAAGTCTGCATTAGTGTATTTACCATCGTTGTTGCCGTTTGTTGTGCAGAACAGTTCAAGGATGTTGGATGGATCTGTGTAGTCACCTACCCAACCGTTACGAGCAACATCGAATTCGCCGTTACGACGCATTGGTGTGAAACTTGCCCATTCAACGATGTTGACCTTAAGGTCGATACCAATTGCAGCCCAAGCCTGCTGTAAGTACTCAGCTACAACCTTGTGGTAACCTGCATCATTTGTTGTGTACTCGATCTGTGGGAAGCCTTCGCCGTTTGGATAGCCAGCTTCTTCCAGTAACTTCTTAGCTTCTTCAAGGTTAGCGTCGAAGTTGTCATTGTCGATGTAAGGTGTGCCGCCATTTGCATTTTCAGCAAATGAAGAACCATCTGTATCTAACCAGCCAGGGCCTACAATTGCGCTTGCAGGTGAATATGTACCCTGCATCAGAGTATTCGCTACGTAGTTACGATCGATTGCAAGGCTTAATGCCTTACGTACTCTTGCATCCTGGAAATATTCTTTCTGAAGGTTCAGGCTGATATAGTATGTACCGATAATAGGGTCTACATGGAAATCATCATTGCCCTGAAGGCTAGGGATTTCTTCTGTAGGTACGTCTTTGATCATATCAACTTCGCCACTTGTGTATGCACTGTAAGCTGCGTTGGGGTCTTCGATCAGTTCAAACTCAAGCTTGTCAAGTTTGATGGCCTCAGCATTCCAGTAGTTAGGATTCTTGCTGAATGTGATGTGTGATCCAGGTACCCATTCTGTCATCATGAAAGGACCATTGGAGATATAAGTATCCGCAGATGTTGCCCAAGCATCACCATTTGCTTCAACTGTTGCCTGCTGAACAGGATTCAATGTTGCGAATGCTGCAAGTTCGCCGAAATATGAGCAAGGATTTGCAAGATTTACAACAACTGTCTTCTCATCAGGAGCCTGTACATCAAGTTTAGTGATATCGCCTGCGATTGCTTCATCATAGCCTTTAACCATACCAAGAACTGTCTCAGCATATGGAGCTGCTACATTAGGATCACATACACGCTGCCAGCTGTAAACAAAGTCTTTAGCTGTCAGATCTGTGCCGTCTGACCATTTAAGGCCATCTCTTAAGTGGAATGTCCATGTAAGACCATCTTCTGATGTCTCCCAGGATTCTGCCTGTCCTTCCTTTAACTGGCCATTCTCATCAAGAGTCAGAAGACCTTCAAATGCATGAAGGATCATGTTACCGCCATCTACAGCACTATTCAGTGCAGGATCAACAGTTTCCGGGTCAGGACCAACCTGAACTTTCAGGATTTTCTCGCCGGTAGTGCTGCCAGCTTCTGTGGATTCTGCTGTTGTCTGGTTGTTGTCGCTTGCTGCTGTTGTTTCTTTTGCAGCGGAGCTGCCG
>NZ_JBBMEK010000046.1:0-17290 GCF_040096555.1 Coprococcus intestinihominis
CGCAGGAACTGGCAGCTGTTTATGACAGAGACGGACGCAGGATTATGTATGAATCTGTTCTGACGGTTATGCCAGGACAGGCAGCGATCCTGGTGAACGAAGGACAGATGACGGATATTTTTATGCCGGGCCGATATGAACTGACAACAAATAATATGCCGGTGACAACAACACTGAATCAGTGGAAATATGGTTTTCATGATACATTTATCGTGGATATTATTTTTGTCAATACCAATGAGATCATTGATATACCATGGGGAACGAGTGAACAGGTGACAGTGAAGGATGAAGTCTTTGGCCTTGTCAATGTGGGAGCGAACGGCAAGTACTCATTATCAATCACGGACCCGAAGCTTTTTGCGGAGAATCTCATGGGTGTGAAGAACCGATATACGGTGGCTGACCTGAAGCGTTTTGTGACACCGCAGATTGCCATGTATTTCAAGGAGATCGTGACAGAAAAGCAGATGGATTTCTTTGACATGCAGGGTTACTGCTATGAAGCTGCACAGATTCTGAAGGCAAAGAGTGATGATTTCTTTGGCCGTTACGGTATTCAGATGCAGAAGATGGCTGTTCAGGTGGCTTTACCGGAAACAGTGAAGAAATCCATTGATGAACGTGCTTCTCTGGGCGCCTTTGGTGGCATGGATGCCTATGCTTATAAGAGACAGGTGGATGCACAGGCAGATGCCATGGTGGCTATGGCCAAGAATCCGAATGGCGGTATGAACAGCATGGCGGGGATGGGTATGCAGATGTCTGCTGGCATGGCTTTCGGCGGCATGATGGCCGGCCAGATGAATGGCGGTGTGCAGGGACAGTCAGGTACACATAAGGAAAGTTTTGTGATTTGCCCGAAATGTGGTTCTGAAATGAAGAAGGGACTGAAATTCTGCTCTGAATGTGGTGCCTCACTGGTTGTTCAGAAGAAGAAATGCATTAAATGTGGTGCTGAGATTAATGCAGATATGAAGTTCTGTCCGGAGTGCGGAGCCAATCAGGCACAGCCTGTTTGCCCGAAATGTGGCTATAAGGCTGCGGCGGGACAGAAATTCTGCCCGGAATGCGGAACAAGCCTTTTGTAAAAGTGTTTTCGAGTCGCAGTTTTCGATGGCTGACTTTGAACAGTGCTGAATTAAAGTAGACAAATAGAGAATCTGGAGGATTTTTGAATGAGTATATATGAATCATTGAATCCTGTCCAGCAGGAAGCGGTCTATCATACAGAAGGACCGCTTCTTATTCTGGCAGGGGCCGGGTCAGGCAAGACCAGAGTGCTGACCCACAGGATTGCCTATCTGATTGATGAATGTCAGGTCAATCCATGGAATATTCTGGCCATTACATTTACGAACAAGGCCGCAGGGGAGATGCGGGAACGTGTAGATCAGATTGTGGATTTTGGCGCAGAAGATATCTGGGTCAGCACATTCCATTCTACCTGTGTGCGTATTTTGAGGCGTTATATTGACAGACTGGGATACGACAGAAGTTTTACCATCTATGATGGGGATGATCAGAAGACTGTTATCAAGGAAGTCTGCAAGAAGTTGAACATTGATACCAAGATTTATAAGGAGCGTACTTTGCTGTCAGCGATTTCATCTGCCAAGGATGAAATGATCGGGCCGAAGGAATATCTGCTCCGTTCAGAAGGTGACTATGCCAGACAGCGTATTGCCCAGGTATATGAGGAATATCAGAAACGTTTAAGGAGCAATAATGCGCTGGATTTTGACGATCTGCTTTTCAAAACCGTTGAACTTTTCAAAACCGATGCGGAAGTATTGAATTATTACCAGGATCGTTTTAAGTACATTATGGTGGATGAGTATCAGGATACGAACACGGTTCAGTTCCAGTTTGTCAGTCTGCTGGCGGCAAAGTACCGGAATCTCTGTGTGGTCGGTGATGATGATCAGTCGATTTACAAGTTCCGAGGTGCGAATATCCACAACATTCTTGATTTTGAAAAAACATTTCCGGATGCAAAGGTGATCAAGCTGGAGCAGAATTATCGTTCGACCAAAACGATCCTGGATGCTGCCAACGGTGTAATCCATCACAATCAGGGGCGTAAGGATAAGACACTTTGGACGGATAATGAACAGGGTGTACCGATTGCGCTGAATCAGTACCAGACAGAATATGAAGAGGCCATGGGAATTGTGAACGATATTGCGGCAAAGACGGAGCGCAATGAGGCTGAATACAAAGATTTTGCGGTGCTTTACAGAACAAATGCCCAGTCCCGTGTTTTAGAAGAAAAATTTGTCACACGCAACATACCATATAGAGTTGTGGGCGGTGTGAACTTCTATCAGCGCAAAGAGATCAAAGATATTCTGGCCTATTTGAAAATTATCAATAATGGTCAGGATGACGTGGCTGTGAGACGTGTGGTGAATGTACCAAAGCGCGGTATCGGTGCCACAACAGTGACAAAAGCGGCGGAGTACGCGGATCAGTGGGGAATCAGTTTGTATGAGGCCTTTAAACAGGTGGATGGTATTCCGGGTCTGGGACGGGCAGCAGCGAAAATCAATGGTTTTGTGAATCTGATACAGGTTTTCAGAACAAAGGCAGAATATATGTCCCTGGCAGAATTGTATGATGAAGTTCTGGAAGATACGGGCTATCTGAAAGAGCTTCAGGCAGAGCAGACCGATGAAGCAACAACGCGAATTGAGAACTTAGACGAACTGCGCAACAAGATTGTCGCCTATGAGGAGGAGACGGAACAGCCTTCCCTGAATGAATTGCTGGAACAGATTGCCCTTGTGGCAGATGTGGACAATATGGATGATTCGGACAACAAAGTTATTTTGATGACACTGCATAGTGCAAAAGGTCTGGAGTTTCCATATGTTTATTTGTGCGGTATGGAGGATGGTTTGTTCCCGAGTTATATGACCATTGTCAACGATGATCCTATGGAGATTGAGGAAGAACGACGTTTGTGTTATGTGGGCATTACCCGTGCCATGAAGAAGCTGACCCTCAGTTATGCGATGTGTCGAATGATGCATGGTCAGACACAGTACAATAAAATTTCCCGTTTTGTGAAAGAGATTCCGCCGCAGCTCATCGGCGGCAGTCTGCCGAGAGAGCGTTTCTCTAGAAAGGTTGAGGATGATCTGCCGTGGAATACAGGCAGTACCTCCAATGGTATCTCCGGTTTTGGCGGCGGCAGAGCCGGTACATACGGCAGTGGCAGCAGGATGGGTACAGGCGTGGGCAATCGCGGTATCAGACAAAGTCACAAATTTGATGTCAGCGCTTTTGCGAAAAAAGGCGGCGATATGAAGAAAACCGCACCGGATTACGAAGTGGGTGATACGGTTAAACATATCAAATTTGGCACCGGTGTTGTTCAGGCCATCAAGGATGGCGGCAAAGATTACGAAGTCACGGTTGATTTTCCGAAATACGGACCGAAGAAAATGTTTGCCGGATTTGCGAAGCTGAAAAAAGTCTGAAAGAGGTAGTATTTTAGAAAAAAGAGTGCTATACTATAAGCAAATCTGTTTGGTAGAAAGGATGTGCGGACGACATGAATAAGTTTGAAGAATATTTAAGCATGGCCAAGATTTCTGATTTCATTCACCGTAAGGAACTGGAAGAAGAGAAGAAGAAAACAGTTTGCCTCGTATTTGCAATTATTGCAGGAATTGCAGCAATCGCAGCAATTGCTTTCGGTATCTACAAGTATTTATCCCGCGAGGATGATGTAGATGATTTTGAAGACGACTTTGAAGATGATTTTGATGATGACTTTGAGGACGAGGAAGACGATTTTGTAAAGGAAGATGAAGCTGCGCCTGCTAAAGATGAGGAATAGTTTTATCTGAGTAGTTACAGAAATTTGTATAATTAAACAGACAGGAAAGCTGTTACAGATAAATGCTGATTTGTAACAGCTTTTTTGGGTAAAGAAAGCATTTTGCCAAACAGGATATGATTTACGAGAAGTTTTTAGAAACAGATAGGAGACGAAGATGAAAAAAGGACAGATGTGTGAAGGCATCATTGAATATATCGATTTTCCGAATAAAGGGCGTGTGAAAGTTGAAGATCAGTATGTGACAGTGAAAAATGGTATTCCCGGACAGAAGATCCGTTTTGTCATTAACAAAAAGCGCAAAGACCGCTGTGAAGGCAGATTACTGGAAGTACTGGAGAAATCTCCATTAGAAACCATTGAACCGGTCTGTCATGAATTTCCGGCCTGCGGCGGCTGCATGTATCAGACCATGAGCTATGATGAACAGCTGGAGATGAAGGCCGGCCAGGTGAAGAAGCTTCTGGATACAGCCATTAGTTCAGCTGGCCAGGTAGATGCGGAAGGAAAGCCGGATTATGTTTTTGAGGGTATTACAGGCAGTCCGAAACAGTGGGCTTACCGCAACAAAATGGAATTTTCTTTTGGAGATGATCATTTGGATGGGCCGCTGACATTGGGACTGCACAAGAAAGCCAGTACGTATGACATCCTGACAGTGGATGACTGCAAGATTGTCCATGACGATTTTACAACTGTTTTAAAAACCGTGTTGGATTATTTCACCGAGCATCCGATGCCGTATTATAAGAAAATGAAACATACCGGTTATCTCCGCCACCTTTTGGTGCGTCGTTCCGAGACAACCGGAGAGATGCTGGTACATCTGGTGACAACCAGTCAGGAAGAATGTGATCTGACAGAACTGACCCAGCGTCTTTTGGCTCTTCAGCTTGAAGGCAGGATTGTGGGAATCATGCATATCATCAACGATACACTGGCGGATGTGGTTCAGAGCGATGAGACACGCATTCTTTACGGGCAGGATTATTTTTATGAGCATATTCTTGGACTGAAATTCAAGATTTCCACATTTTCATTCTTCCAGACAAATACACTGGGGGCCGAATTGCTCTACGATATTGCCCGTTCTTATATCGGTGATACAAAAGATATGACTGTTTTCGACCTTTACAGCGGAACAGGTACCATCGCCCAGATTTTGGCAACAGTGGCAAAGAAAGTTGTCGGTGTAGAAATTGTGGAAGAAGCTGTCGAGGCAGCCAAAGTCAATGCCGGACTGAACCAGCTGGATAACTGTGAATTCATTGCCGGTGACGTTTTGAAAGTGCTGGATACCATTGAAGATAAGCCGGATTATATCGTCCTTGATCCGCCAAGAGACGGCATCCATCCAAAGGCATTGGACAAGATCATTGATTACCAGGTGCCGAATATGGTGTATATTTCCTGTAAGCCGACCAGTCTGGCCAGAGATTTGGGCGTACTGATCGAGCGAGGATATAAAGTGAAAAAGACACATTGTGTTGATATGTTCCCGGGCACGGTTCACGTGGAGACGGTAGTTCTTCTTTCCAAGGGAATGGTCGACAACAGAAAAGTGAAGGTTGATTTCTCCCTAGAGGATATGGACTTGTCTGAATTTAAAGGAAAAGCAACTTATGAGTAGATAAAAGTATATGTGTTGGAACAGACAGGGCTTAAGGTTTCCAATCTTTATATCGCACAGATTAAGAAGAAATGTGGATTGGATGTTGGTGAGAATTTTAATCTGCCTAAATCTGAGAATGCAAAACAGCCAAAGTGTACACCGGAGAAGGAAGAGGCGATTATGCAGGCGCTTAAACATTTTGGTATTATATAGTTGTGGATAAGAAACAGTGTGTGTTAATAATATAGTTTATTAGCGTAAAAGGGACATTCTAGACCTGTAAATTTTACCGGTTATGGGATGTTCTTTTTTCAGTTACAGGAGTGTCAAAGGGACAAGGTAATAATACTAAAAAAATTAAGACTGATATGAATAATATCTATCTTATCCAATCAGATGATACGAATTGATGGATATTCGGAGGCTTTTTTGATTTTTTGAAAAATATTGTATATAATGAAACAAACGTGACATACAGATGTCGTGTTGTGGATGTTAGAATATATCAGGAAGTGAAAGCGATATGAAAATAGATAGACTTATTGGGATTCTTTCTATTCTATTACAGAAAGAAAAGGTGACTGCCCCGGAACTGGCACAAGTGTTTGAAGTTTCAAAAAGAACAATTAATAGAGATATTGATGATCTTTGCAGAGCTGGAATTCCGATTGTTACATCACAGGGGACTGGTGGTGGAATCAGCATAATGGATGGATACAGAATGGATAGGACGATTCTCTCATCTAAAGATATGCAAATGATTATGGCCGGACTTCGAAGCTTGGATAGTGTGAGCGGCAGTCATTATTATGGTCAGCTTATGGAGAAAATCAAGGCTGGTTCCACAGAGTTTGTCAGTGGTTCAGAATCAATTCTTATTGACTTATCTTCCTGGAATAAGGATTCTATATCACCTAAAATCGAACTGATACAGGATGCAATTGAACTGGGAAGAATATTAAAATTTGAATATTATGCACCAAAGGGAAACTCTGAAAGAGAGATTGAGCCATACTATCTGATTTTCAAGTGGTCGAGTTGGTATGTGTATGGATACTGCCTTCTTAGAAATGATTTCAGGCTGTTCAAGCTGAATCGCATGGCAGAAATAGCACATGTAAGAAACTTTGAAAAAAGAAGCGATGTGCCAATGCCTGATTTATCAAATGAGAGAGTATTTCCTTCAAAGGGGAAAGTAAAAGCTATTTTTGATGCATCCATGAAATGGCACCTGATTGAGGAATATGGAATAGAGTCTTTCACAGAACTATCGGATGGAAAACTCCTATTTGAACACGATTATGCTGATGATGATGGACTGCTGTCCTGGATACTTACAATGATGGACAAGGTTACTGTTCTTGAACCTGATGCCATAAGGCAGAAACTATTTTGTATCGCTACAGAACTTACAAAGAAATATAGGAAGGAATAAGTGAAATGAGATTAGACGGATTTGGAATTTTTGTTGATGACATGGCTGTTATGGTCAGATTCTATCGTGATGTTCTGGGGTTTGGGATAAAGGAAGATGAGAATACTTCAAATGTCTTTCTTGAAAAGGATGGAACGCTATTTCTTTTATATCGAAAAAGTGATTTTGAAAAAATGACAAATAGGACATTCTCGTATTGTAAAGGTGTGAATGGACATTATGAGATTGCGCTCAGCGTAGATAACTATGCAGCGGTTGATAAGACCTACGCAGAAGTAATTGCAGCCGGTGCCGAAAGTATTATGGAACCAACGACAGAGCCTTGGGGTCAGAGAACTTGCTATATTGCCGATCCGGAGGGAAACCTTATTGAAATAGGATCCTTTAAGGAGGTGTGAATAAATGAAGAAATGGTATGACGAAGAGTATATTTTTACGATTGAGGTAACAGGATATCTGCGGGGAAACCACACAGAGCATTTATGCAGAAATGGGGAGGAAATCGGGGATAAGTATACCGGTACATATGGTTGCCCTGTTAATGAACAGGGGTATGGAATCTGTCAGAAAATGATGCAGATTCTTTACGGAGATATGCAGGCTGTCAGAAGTGGAGGAAATCTTGCACTGGTAGGTGGGACTGGAAACAATGAAAAGGATTACGTATGTCCGGATGGATGTGTCTGTTTTCATATGACTGCTAAAAAGACTGGCGCTGAGAATTTTTATACCGGCAAGTATTATGAGGAGTAAATGAGAAGTATATGGCATTTAACTTTAAGAAAGCGTATAAGGAATTTTACATGCCTAAGAATACACCGGAGATTGTGACGGTTCCGAAGGCAAATTATATTGCAGTAAGAGGAAAGGGGAATCCAAATTGAGGAAGGCGGGGCATATCAGCAGGCTGTGGGAATTCTCTATGCGATTGCCTATACTTTGAAGATGAGTTATAAGTCAGATTATAAGATAGAAGGCTTCTTTGAGTATGTGGTTCCTCCGCTGGAAGGTTTTTGGTGGCAGGATGGTGTAGATGGCTGTGACTATAGCAGTAAAGTGGAATTTAACTGGATATCGGTAATCAGACTGCCTGATTTTGTGACAAAAGAGGATTTTGTCTGGGCGGTAAAAACCGCATCTGCAAAGAAGAAAATAGATTGTTCTAAGGCAGAATATTTGACTGTGGAAGAAGGCTTATGTGTTCAGATTATGCATCATGGGCCTTTTGATGATGAGCCTGCAACAGTTGCTATTATGAATCAATATATCCAAGAGAACGGATATAGAAATGATTTTAGTAATGGCAGACTGCATCACGAAATCTATATGTCTGATGCAAGAAAGGTCACTCCGGAAAAATGGAAGACTGTAATTAGACATCCAATATGTAAATTGTAAGGAAAAGTTAAAGGTTTTGCATGAGGTGGTATTGTATAGGTCGGAGATGGCAGAAATGATTATTGATGAAAGTATTGGGATAATATAGTGAGTAAAATCAAGGAGTGAGAAAAAACAAATGGAATTTATACAAGTTACAAAAGAGAATTTGGAGAAAGAACATATCTGTTGCGCTATTTCCAATAATAAAGACATACAGGTTTCATCAAAAAAATCCTGGCTGGCGGAAAGATTTGATGAAGGGCTTGTGTTTCTGAAGAGTGTGGAGCGTGGAAAGTGTTTTATCGAGTATATTCCCGCAGAGTATGCATGGAATCCAATAGATGCAGAGGGATATATGTATATTGATTGCCTGTGGGTTGCAGGTTCTTTTAAAGGGCACGGATACGCAAGTGAATTACTTAATTTTTGTATAGAGGATAGTAAACAGAAAGGGAAAAAGGGACTTTGTATTTTAGCGTGTGGTAAAAAGAAACCATTTCTTGCAGATCCTAAGTTCTTAAGTTATAAAGGATTTGAACCATGTGATGAGGCAGATAATGGGGTACAGCTTTGGTATCTGCCATTTGAAAAAGAAGCAGGGCGGCCAAGGTTTAAGGAAATTGCCAGGTATCCGTATATCGATGAAAAAGGGTATGTTCTTTTCTACACTTGTCAGTGTCCATATAATGCAAAGTATGTCCCTGTTTTAGAGAATCTTGCAAAAGAAAAAGATATTAAATTTAAGGCAGTTCATATAAAGAGCAGAGAAGAAGCCCAGAATGTACCAACACCGATTACAACATATGCATTGTTTTGTGATGGTAAGTATGTTACAAATGAGCAGATGAATGATAAAAGATTTCTTAAAATGATATCAAAATAATGTGAATCGAATTATGGCATTAAGTAAAGAATATTTAAAGTATATGTTGGAACTGCTAATGGGATTTGGATTGGATTGATTGCAGTAATAAAGCTAATCAATATTATTTCTGGATTTGTGGTGCAGAAGCATCATAAGGAGTCAAAGCGACGAAATAGATTGATCTGTTTAGACTGGACAAATAAAGCCAAGAAATGTCGGGAAAAAGTAATTTCTATGAGATAAGATAGTTTCAGAGCAAGCGAAGGGAGAAAAGAACCATGGAATGGATGGCAATTATCGGTGATTCGATTCAGTACATTGAGGATCATATATCAGAGGATATTTCAGCTGAGAACGTTGCAAAAGCAGTCGGAGTTTCACCTTTCTATTTTCAGAAGGGGTTTGCAATGCTTTGTGGTTTCAGTGTGGCTGAGTATATTCGTAACAGAAGGCTTGCCCTTGCCGGCAATGATCTGTTGATTACTGATGAGAAGGTTATTGATATTGCTATGAAGTATGGGTATGACTCTCCGGATAGTTTTACCAAAGCATTTACCAGATTCCATGGTGTATCGCCTTCATCCGTGCGCAAGGATGAGGTACTATTAAAAACCTTTGCTCCGCTGAAACTAAAAATATCATTAGAGGGAGGCTATCTCATGGATTACAAGATTATCAAAAAAGAGGCTTTTACTGTTATTGCAAATGCGAAGACTTTTCCTTATGAAGGAGCCAAAGAAGTTGTGCCTCAGTTCTGGCAGGAACATTTTCAGGCAGGAATGGGTCAGTATGTAATGGGTGTGTATGGAATTAATATTGATCTCGAAATGGGTCAGGAGAATTTTGAGTACCTCATTGCAGATCCATACAATCCGCAGAAGGATGTGCCGGAAGGTCTTGTTACAAGAACAATACCTGCATTTGATTGGGCAGTATTTCCTTGCAAGGGAGCAATGCCAAATGCTCTTCAGGACGTTAATACGAAGATTTACACAGAATGGCTGCCTGCTCTTAAAGAGTATGAGTTTGCTGCCGGATACTGCGTAGAATATTATGATGATCCAACAAAGTATGAGAAGGGAACACAGGATGAGAATTACTATTGTGAGATTTGGATTCCTGTGAAGAAGAAATAAGAAGTTATTGATACACGTAAAATAGTCATAGATTAAGCAAGCCGCATTGGAATAATCCTATGTGGCTTGTTTGTATAATGAACCCATAAATTAAGACAAAAAAATCATTGTTTCTAAGTTGGATTTCCCGTATGATTTTTATAACGAAAGGAGTCCAACTATGGCAAGACAACAACATTCACCAGAGGAAAAATCCAAACTTGTCCTTGAAGCAATTCGAGGTGAGCGTACCATTAATGAGATTGCTGCTGAGAACAATATTCATCCAAACATGCTTTCAAAGTGGAAGCGAGAAGCGGAAACCCAACTGTATACACTGTTCCAGAACAACTCATCAAAAGAACGTAAGGCTCAAAAAGCACGCGAAGCCGAGATCAACGATTTGTATGCTCAGATTGGCAAACTCACCACTCAGAATGAGTGGTTGAAAAAAAATCTGGTTTCTAAGCTTAGCGTACCGGAACACCGCCTGCTTGTGGATATGAACGGATCGACTCTTCCGATTTCCGTACAAGCCAGCCTTTTGGAACTTAATAGAAGCGGGCTCTATTATCAGCCGGCTCCACATTCTACAGAGGATTTGTACATAAAGCAGATGATTGACAAAATCTATACCCGATACCCGATGTATGGATACCGCCGCATTTGCTGGTATCTTAACGAAAAAGAGCATTATCTGATCAATCACAAAGATTGGCAGCTGAGTGACACCATGGAAATAGGATTTGTTCCGGATACCAGCCACAAAGCATTGAAGGTATCCAAACCTGAGATCATGAATTCTGATCAGGGAAGTCATTTTACGAGCCCAAAATTCACACAGATTTTTCTGGATGCCGGATCAAAAATCAGTATGGATCACCGTGGTCGCGCTTACGATAATATCTTCGTTGAAAGGCTCTGGAGAACCGTAAAATATGAGGATGTGTATCCAAATGCATATGAGACACCCAGAGATGCACGTATCGGTATTAATAATTACATGAACTTTTATAATCATGAGCGTCCGCACTCACGGCTAAAAAATCGCACGCCAAAGGAAGTCTACTGGGACAGGTAATTATCCTGTCTCTCCCTTCCCAGAAGGGTAAGCGCGGATATATGAGCTGTAAAGGGTTCCTTCGGAAGCTGCTCTGCAGCACACCCTTGACAGCTCATATATCCACACTTAGTGGGTAAACAAGGGAGAAAAGGATGGGATTATCCCTTCCGAAATCCAACTTATTTTTTTAAAAAAGTGTCTTGACAAATGGGTTCACTTTAGATGGAAGTGGAAGCGTAAACAGAATATGGATATGAGGGGATACCCGGAGCCGACTTTAAAGGTTGGTTCCGGGTGATTATATGTTTTGCTGGAAGTTTAACTCATGCGTATGTGGTTCTTTCTATTTTGATACGAGGATGGCAAATAATTAAACTATTTTATCGAAAAGTAGTATGACATCTTTAAGCACGACCTTGTTTCCGGGAGCTTTATCCCTCCGGCAGATATTCGCCAACTTCGGGATTTGGTACGCTATCGTTGGAAGCTCACCAACTTCACTACCGGCGAGAAAAACCGAGCATAGAACTGCCTGACCGTCTCCAATATTAAGCTGGATGATGTATTTTCGGACGTGTTTGGAAAGGCCGCTTCTGCAATTACGAAACGGCTTCTTGAAAATCCAACCGAGAAAATTACAGATGTTTCTGTTTTCCGAACGAAGGGAATGAAAGCTACGGACGAGGACGTCCTTGCTGCTGTAGACGGAGAGATGTGCGCCGAACAAGCTGAAAAGCTCCGCATCATCCGCTCTCACATGGACAGCCTTGAAATGTGCAAGGCCAATCTGGAGTCGCTGATTCTGACAACTGCTGAGAAGTATCTTCCTCAACTCAACCTTGTTATGACAGTGCCGGGTATCCGATCCTTTGCCGCTATTGTTGCATGGATGAGAGATGGTTGCAAGGCGATGGTTGGTTTGACGGTTACTCAAGAAGTAGGGTTCAGGTAGGATTTGATTGAAAAAATCATTTAGGGTGCTTGACAAAGCTCTAAATCGAGTCTATTATATAAATTGAATTATATAAAATAATTTCTGTAATTCGGGGGAGGAAACTAAAATGGCAAGAAAAACGCAGATTTCCAAAGAAGTTATTTTAGAAGCGGCATTAAAAATGCTGATCCGTGATGGGTATTCCGCAATCAATATCAAGACCTTATCAAAGGAAATCGGCTGCTCTACACAGCCCCTGGTATGGCACTTTGATAACATGGAGGGACTCCGTAAGGCGTTAGCCGATCACGCGCTGAAATACGCGAACAGCAAAATGCGCCCCTCAGCCAGTGAGTCAGTCAATGCTTTTGAGCAGGTAGGACAAGCCTATATAAAAATGGCGTTGTATGAACCTAATCTTTTTCAATTTGTATTTTTGAATGGGAGTGACTGCTATCCTGTGGGAGATTCTGATGTGATTCTTGACGATAAAGATAACCGTGAGCTGATCAAAATGATAGCGGCGGAATTTCAGATATCAGAGAAAAGCGCAGAGCAGTATGTTCGAAACACTGTAATATATACACATGGGATCGCTTCCTTCTTAGCAACCGGTATGATGCACTTATCGGAGGGAGAAATCATGAGCATGATACATCAGGCAGGTAATAGTTTCCTCAAGCAGGCAGGGATTCCGGAGGATAGAATTCCGAATCCATGAAGCACAAGGTGCAGTACAATGCGAAAAAGAGCTATTATTTGGAGTGCCTTGTTTGCGGCAGAGCTTTTAGCGGTACTGTTCCATATGAATATTCGGAACGCTTCACGAGAATACAAACAAGATAGAAACCGAATCAGGGAGGACGCTGTCATGCTGACAAAAGAACGAAAGAAACAACTGGATACAGATTTGTGGATCATCGCCGGTGTGTCCATTCTGGTTCTTGTCATCTATACCGTTTTCGGCAGGGAGATCGACAACATCGCCGTCGACACCGAGATCCCGATTGTGCTGCGTACCGGATCTCCTGTATAACCTCTTTGCGGGAAATGTGCACACATGGCTTCCCTTTTCTGCTGTGCAAACGACGGCGGAGGCGATTGAGAGCGGTTTTCCGGAGAACGCTCTTGCCATGCTGCTCACCGCGCTTTTCTGGGGCTTTTTTGAGGGCTTCAATTATGTGGTGATTTTCGATAAAATCGGCGAGCGCTATCCGTCCAAAAACAGGCTGTGGGATTGGGGCGCTTTCGTCTGCGCAGTCATGTGTATTCTGATACATGGAGCCGTGGGTGTGACGCCGGGCGCGGTGGCAGAGATGCTGTGTACTCTCTTTTTGATCTATGGAATGCTGATCGTCCGAAAAGCCACCGGAAACGCTTGGGGTTGTGTACTGATCTTCGTGTTATATTGGAACGCGCTATAGGAGATACAAAACAGTGAATTGGACGATTTATGGAATGGAATGTGTTGGGGCGCTGATCCTGTTCACCTGCCTGATCATGATCTCGCTGTGCAAAAATCCAGTTTGGTGGATCCACGATTACCCCAAGGACATTCAGGAAAAATATTTTGAAACCCATGAGCGCATTCCCACCGAGGTGCTCAGTGCCCCGGTGTTCTTGAAAAAGGGCTTTGCAGTGTTGCTGGCTTTATCCATTCTGACGGCATTGGCGCTTGCGGCAGGAGCGACGGATTTCAAGACCGGCTTCCTGTACGCATACGGTCTATGGCTGCTGGTGGACTGGTACGACTGCTTTTTCCTGGACTGGGTGCTGTTTGCCAACGTCAAGCGCATCCGTTTGCCGGGAACGGAGCACATGGACAAGGCGTATCACCAGAAGAAGTATCATGTAGTGCGCTCGGTGATCGGCATGGCGCTTGGTCTCGTTCCCTGCTTGCTGTGCGCCCTGATTGTGGCGGTGCTGGGATAGAGAACGAACAGGGCTTTCTGTTTGTCGGATGAGATTGGAGAAATAGCTTTGATGTTTTGTACGGGAGGTGACAATATGGGACAGATAGCAAATCGGATGTTAATTGAAGCCATTTTTAAGGCAAAGGAAAAGCTAAAAGAAAAAAGAAAAACGAAAATCGAAAACAGTCAGAAAATGATGGAAAACAGAAGAAATAGATTGTCAAAATCAAAGGAAAAATGATTGTGAATAAGCTGTGGAGTAGAAAGGAAATGTTTATTATGACACCGCTTTATGCAATTTCAGCAGTATGTTTTTGGGTAACCGCACTGTAAAAAAGCAATTTCCCATTTAAGGAAGGAGATGCGTTCATGATTGGAATCTATTTTAGCGGAACTGGAAATACAAAACATTGTGTCGAAAAGTTAGTCAAACTGTTGGACGCGTCTGCGCAGAGTTTTTCGTTGGAACATACACAGATGATTCAAATATTGGAAGAGCATGACATCATTGTGCTGGGCTACCCGACGCAGTTTTCCAATGCCCCTATCATAGTGCGTGATTTTATTAAAAATCATTCTTCTCTATGGAATGGGAAAAAGGTCTTTTGCGTCAATACGATGGGGCTTTTCAGCGGTGATGGAACAGGATGTACGGCTCGAATTTTAAGAAAACGCGGGGCGACAATACTCGGCGGTTTGCAGATCAAAATGCCGGATTCCGTCTGCGACAGCAAACTGTTGAAGAAAACGCCGGAGGAAAACCGGGAGATCGTCCGTCAGGCTGACCAAAAGATAGAAGCTGCCGCACGGCAGATCAAGCAAGGAAACTATCCCCAGGACGGGCTGTCATTCTTTTCCACCTGAAGGGACTTTTTGGACAGCGGCTGTGGTTTTACGGCAAGACGGCGGGATACACAGACAAGCTGAAAATCAGCGAAAAATGCGTGGGCTGCGGGCTGTGCGTCTCTTTATGCCCCACGAAAAATCTCTCCCTGCGAGACGGGAAAGCCACCGCGGAAGACCGGTGTACCATGTGTTACCGCTGTATCAGCCGCTGTCCCCAAAAGGCCATCACGCTACTCGGGGACGAGGTAATAGAGCAGTGCCGGTTTGAAAAATACGGCTCTGGGGAGTGAAAGTGCATGAGGGCGGAAAGCGGCTTTATGGATAGAGAAATTGGGATGGTAGATGCGTTTTCGGATGAGGGCAATGAAAAGCCGGGGTGTTTGCAATTTCAAGAGATGAGTGGCTCACCGGAAAATCAAAATTTGCGAGGATATGAAAATGGAGTATAGAACAATATCCGTGGATGAAGCAGAACAATTCTGGAGTTTGATGAACCAATTGGATTACTATATGGCAAGGGTAAGATAAATTCTCGTTTACACGACAATGACTTACGATATAAGCAGATACTAAAATGATAAACGCGCCCCGATGGGCAAGGAAGGAGTATATGAAAATGATCGTTTCGGAAAAAGAGCTTTGTATATCGAACGAAGCGGACTCGTCTTCCTCGGTGAGACATAGAAAGGCGATAATCGCGCTTCTTGTTATTGCGGCTGTGCTGATTGCAGCCCTTGCGGGGGCGTGGACCATGTTCGGCACCCAACTCACGGCGGCCATGACCATCGAGAAGCTGGATGATCATCTGTGGTCTATGGAATATAAGGGAGATTATGGCTTCGATGGATTTCTGGAGCAGGGCGGGGCAAAAAGCGACGCCGAGATGGGAGACTACATCGCCTCCTATCTCTCCCACGGCTTTTGGAAGCCGGACACCTCCACCGCCGTCGGAAACTATGGCTGCTCCACCATCGCGGTGACAAGTCCCGACGGTGCGACCCTCTTTGGTCGGAACTTCGACTGGGAGGAATGTGACAAAATGCTGGTACATACCATCCCCCAAAATGGTTATGAGTCCATCGCCACCTGCAATTTGGACTTCCTGGGCTTTGGGGAGGACGGGAAGCCCGATGGAAGCATGGGCGATAAGTTCATGGCGCTGGCTTCCGTCTACGCTATCCTGGACGGCATGAACGAAAAGGGTCTGTGCGTGGCTGATCTCATGGTGAGCCACGAGGAGGGTGTCGACCAGAATACCGATAAGCCCGACATTACCATTGTCTCCGGTCTGCGGCTGCTGCTGGACAAGGCGGCGAATGTAGAGGAAGCGTTGGAATTGCTTTCGCAGTATGATATGCACTTTTCTCTGGGCCGGGCGCAGCACTTCTCCCTCTCCGACGCCACTGGGCGGAGCGTGGCGGTGGAGTGGAAAAACGGCGAGATGGTAGTGACCGACACCCCGGTGGTGACCAACTTCTATCTCTACGGGGACGACGGCACCTCCGGCAGCGGCCAGTCCTATGTGCGTTTTAACACGCTCACCCAGCGGCGGAATGCGGCAAAGGGTGTAATGACCGCCGAGGACGTTCGCGCCGCCCTGGCGGCTGTGGCGCAGAGCAACTTCCCCGGCGAGAACGGCGGAGAGAAAACCTGCTGGAGCTGCGTCTATGACCAGCTGGAATTGACCGCCACCTTCTACGACACCGAGGACTGGGCGCATCCCTACACCCTCTCCCTGGGACAAAAGGATTGGTGCAAAAAGGGAGAGTGAGGAAGTATGAACGAGAAAACATATTCGACACCATTGGGCAAAATCCATTATTGGGTGCATCTGATTTCACCGGACGGGGTAACGTTGGTGTTTCTGCCCGGTCTGACGGCGGATCACCGGTTGTTTGAGAAACAAATCGTGTATTTTGAGGGGAAATACAATGTCCTTGTGTGGGACGCCCCCGGCCACGCCGCCTCCTGGCCCTTTGCCTTTGCCTTCGATTTGATGGACAAGGCAAGGTGGCTGGACGGAATTCTGGAGCAGGAGGGGATCACAAAACCCGTTATCGTGGGGCAGTCTATGGGCGGCTATGTGGGACAGGCGTATGCGCAAACTTACCACGAAAAGCTGAAGGGCTTTGTGTCCATCGACTCCGCGCCGCTGCAACGAAAGTATATGACAAAGCCGGAGCTTTGGCTGCTGAAACGAATGGAGCCAGTCTATCGCTACTATCCGTGGAAGGCCCTCTTAAAGTCCGGGACAAAGGGCGTTGCCCTGTCGGAATACGG
>NZ_JBBMEK010000047.1:0-17253 GCF_040096555.1 Coprococcus intestinihominis
TGGGCCTCTGTGATCTTTCTGCGCATACTATGCCTCTTTCTTTACAATCTGATCCTGCGTTTTAAAAATATGGGCTGCTGGTACATAACCGCGAACAGAGGATGTCGGATAAACATTCACATTCGGTCCAAGCACTGTACCCGGATTCAGAACACTGTTGCATCCTACCTCTACACAGTCTCCCAGCATTGCACCGAATTTCTTGAGACCAGTCTCAATATTGCCTTCACCGGTATGAACAACCACCAGCTTCTTATCTGACTTAACATTGGAAGTAATAGAACCGGCTCCCATATGTGCCTTAAATCCAAGAATGGAATCTCCCACATAATTATAATGCGGTACCTGAACTTTGTTGAAAAGTATGACATTTTTAAGCTCAGTTGAATTACCGACAACTGCACCTTCACCCACAATCGCATTACCACGGATAAATGCACAGTGTCTGACTTCTGCACCCTTGCCGATGATCGCTGGTCCATGAATATACGCAGATGGGAATACAGTCGCATCCTTTGCAACCCACACATCTTCACCTCTGTATTCATAGTCTTCTTCAGGCAATGTTGGTCCAAGTTTCTTGATAAAATCACCAATCTTCGGAAGTGCTTCCCATGGGTAGGTGACGGATGACAATAACTCTGCTGCAATTGTTTCCGACAATGTGTACATGTTTGCAATTTTTAGTCCTTCATACATTTTGAATACCTCCATTTATTCTATATAAAAGTTACTCTGTTGAAACCTTACCTGTCTGCTTCTTCGCATTGGATGAAACTTTTTTGATCGTCTTTCCTTTTGCTGACGAGCGCTGTTCTTTCTTGTAAAAAGCTGCACACCGGTCATAGTTGCCCCGCAACTGATACTGGTTATGTAAACCCATAACCCTGCCTGTACGATCAGATATAAATCGTTCCAGTTTCTCCATATAAACATCCGATGTAATACTGCCTTCCGCCACATACGTTAGTCCTTTTTCCCAACTGGCTGTTAATTCTGGATTCAGCAGTGATCGAATGGAGTTATCTACAACTTCATAGACCATCTCTCCCAGCTGTGTCGGTGTCACAATCTGTGTCTTTTTATTCAGCGCCAGGTAACGGATTGTAACAAGCTTTTTGAGAATCTCTGCCCTTGTCGCACTTGTTCCGATTCCGGAACCTTTGATCTGAGCTCGCAGTTCCTCATCTTCGATCAGCTGTCCTGCATTTTCCATTGCCAGAATCAGTGAACCGGAATTGTAACGCTTCGGAGGCGACGTCTCGCCTTCTTTGATCATCAACCGTTTCACCGGCAGATGGGAACCCTTTTTCAAGTCCTTCAGCATATCTAGAAAGGCCGTATCACACCCTACATCTTCTGTTTCATCGTCCTTTTGTCCCTGTGTATTCTGAGCTTTCTTCGGAATACCGGCAACTTTCAGATAGCCTTCATCCGTCAAAACCTTGAAACTGGCATAAAAACTCTCTGTCCGCACCTTCAATGTCATGGATAACTTTCTGTACTGTGCCGGCGGATAAAAAATACTCAGGAAACGTCTGCAGATAGCTTCATAAACGCTTTCTGATTGTGGATGAAGACTTCTCAGAGCCCCCAGCCCCTGACCGGTCGGAATAATTGCATAATGATCTGTAATCTGTTTGTCATTGGTATATCGCGTAGATGCAATTTTCTTATAGCTCCCCATAGCCAGTACTTTATCTGCAAAAGCAGCAAAAGCCGGTACCTGTTTCAAGCCGCTGATATTTCTGTCGATTTCCTTCGCTACAGCCGTCGAAAGGACTCTGGCATCGGTTCTCGGATAAGTCACCAGTTTCTTCTCATATAACTCCTGGACTATTTTCAGTGTTTCATCCGGACTGATTTTAAACATACGCGAGCAATCATTCTGAAGTTCCGCCAAATTATATAAAAGCGGCGGATTCTTCTTCTCTGTTTTTCTCTCAATGGCTGTGACTTCCGCTTCCATCGGTTGCACACGCTCAATATATGTTATCAGCTTCTGTGCATCCTCTTTCGTCTTAAATCCATTCTCTTTATATAAAACCGGTTTCTGCCATGCCACCGATTCTTCTGTCACACGCCATTCAGCCTCCACTTCCCGTCCCAGGATATCCGTAGCAGCAAGTACCCGATAAAACGGTGTCTTGACAAAATACCGAATTTCACGTTCTCGCCGCACCACCATGCCAAGCACACATGTCATTACGCGCCCCACAGAAATAACGGTATACTTCGTACCAAGATAATTAGACATCGACTGCCCGTATTTCAGGGTCAGCAGTCGTGAAAAATTAATTCCCATCAGATAATCTTCTTTGGCTCTCAAATAAGCCGCATCTGCCAGATGATCATATTCAGACAACGGCTTAGCTTCCCGGATGCCTCTTAAGATTTCTTCTTCTGTCTGAGAATCAATCCACACCCTCCGTTTATCTTTGTCCCCAACATGTGCCATCTGATCCACCAGGCGATAAATATATTCTCCTTCTCTTCCTGAGTCGGTGCAGACATAGATGCAAGTGACATCCTCTCGATTCAGCAAACGCTCCACAATACGAAACTGCTTTTTCACATCATCAATTAATTCATATTTAAATTCTTCAGGCAGAAACGGCAATGTATCCAAAGACCATTTCTTCAGCTTCGGATCATAAACTTCCGGATAACTCATCGTCACCAGATGTCCGACACACCATGTCACAACTGCATCTGCTGACTCAAGATAGCCATCCGATGCACGTCCGTCGACATTCAATACTTTGGCAAATTCTTTGGCCACACTGGGCTTCTCTGCTATATATAACGATTTACTCTGCACTCTCTATTCTCCGTAAATTTTATATTATTATCTGTCATTTTTGTTTATCACATATTTTATCACACTTGTCAAGTCATGAAAAATTTTTCCGAATCCTTTTTATTCGTGTTATAATACACTTATCTGCATTTTGTTGCAGACAAATAAAATCATATTAAATCATTTATCGTAAGGAGGTTTATAATGACACCAAAACAACAGTATTATAAAAAAATTGCAGATACAATGATCTCAAATCTTAAAAAACGCGGTTTTGAAGCTGATTATGTTCCTGACAGACAGGCCGCACTCAGGGCTATCACACCTTATCTGACCAAAGGAAACACTGTATCCTGCGGCGGTTCTATAACCCTTGACGAAATTGGCTTCAATACAGCCGTCAAAGAAGCTGACTGCATCTTTCTTGACCGTACAATCGCCAAGACCCAGGAAGAAAAAGATGCTGTCTATTCCAAAGTTGCAGTCTGCGATTATTACTTCATGAGTACCAATGCCATCACAACAGATGGCCTTCTGGTCAATATTGACGGCACGGGCAATCGTGTTGCTTCTCTTATTCATGGCCCTAAAAATGTCATCATTATCGCAGGCATGAACAAAGTCTGTCCTGATCTTGATTCCGCCTACAAACGTGTCAAACTGTCAGCAGCACCTCCGAATACTGTCCGCCTGAACCGCAAGACGCCTTGCGCTGTCACCGGTCAATGTGCAGACTGTCTGAGTCCGGACTGCATATGTACCCACACAGTGATCACCCGCCGTTCCAATATTCCGGGCAGAATCAAAATTCTCCTTGTAGGTGAAGAGCTTGGCTACTAAGATGCAGCATCAGTTATTATTCTTCGATATTGATGGGACATTATTATCCAATGCCACCCATCAGATTCCGGAAAGTGCACTTTCAGCCATCGCTGCTGCTCAGAAAAATGGGCATCTGGTTTTCATCAATACCGGACGAACCATCCGTACTATGCCGTCTTTTCTCAAAACCCTTGGGTTTGATGGCTATCTCTGCGGATGCGGCACACGCATTGTCTATCATGATGAAATTCTGCTGGCTCATTCTTTTACCGAAGAAGAAGGGCAGCTTCTTATTGATCTGATGGACAAATGGCACATTGAAGCCTTTCTTGAAGGCTCCGAAGATGTCTACTGCAAACGCGGCGCTTATCGCCAGAGAATTATGAATCAGGTACGAAAATCCTTCAATGATAAAGGGCTTGGGCTCTCCTGCTTTATCGAAGACCGTAATTTCATCTATGACAAATTCGTCCTTGTCTCTGATAATCAAGCCGATTCTGATGCTTTCATTCATGAAATCGAATCGTTCATTGATGTCATCGACCGTGGAAAGGGCATGTATGAATGCATTCCCAAGGGATTCTCCAAAGCTTCTGCTATGCATCTACTGGCCGAACATCTGGATATCTCCATGGACAACACATGGGCCTTCGGTGACAGCAGCAACGATCTGCCGATGTTCGAAGCTGCAGCACACGGCATCGCTATGGGTGAACATTCACCGGTTCTTGAACCATTCTCTGAGATGATCACAGATACTGTTGACAATCATGGCATCGCCAAGGCACTTTTACATTTTGGACTCATCTAAAATCCGTGGTTTTCCCGCGCATAAGGGGCTGACGCAGATATATCTATCCGCATCAGCCCCTTTTTGACAGTTTCAACATCAAATATTATTCATAAAGCGGATGTTTATCTGTCAGTGATTTTACAATAGCTGTTGCTTTCTCTTTATTTCCTTCGAAGTCTTTCAATGTCAATGTAATGGCTTCTGCAATCTGATCCATATCGTCTGCATCAAAACCTCTTGTTGTTGCAGCCGGTGTACCAAGTCTTAAGCCACTTGTAACAAATGGAGACTGTGGGTCATTCGGAATTGTATTCTTATTGCATGTGATATGCACCTCATCAAGCATCTTCTCAGCCTGCTTGCCTGTCAGCCCAAGATTCTGAAGATCTACCAACATCAAATGATTGTCTGTACCACCGGATACAATCGTAATACCTCTCTTCATAAGGCCTGCAGCAAGTGCCTGAGCATTCACAAGAATCTGTTTCTGATAATCCTTGAAGTCATCGCTGAGTGCTTCCTTCAATGCAACAGCCTTTGCTGCGATCACATGCATCAGAGGGCCGCCCTGAGTACCCGGGAAAATAGCCGAATTCAGTTTCTTTGCATATTCTTCTGTACCGCAGAGAATCATACCGCCTCTTGGTCCGCGAAGTGTCTTATGGGTTGTTGTTGTAACAACATGTGCATAAGGGATCGGGCTTGGATGCAGACCTGTTGCCACAAGACCGGCAATATGGGCAATATCAACCATCAGAATAGCATTAACCTTGTCTGCGATTTCTCTAAATCTCTTGAAATCAATTGTTCTGCAGTATGCGCTGGCACCAGCAACAATCAACTTCGGCTGACATTCAAGAGCAATTCTTTCTACTTCATCATAGTCAATAAAACCTTGTTCATTAACACCATAAGGTACACAATGGAAATACTTGCCTGAGAAATTGGCTGAGCTTCCGTGTGACAGATGTCCGCCCTGATCCAGAGCCATACCCATAAAAGTATCACCCGGTTTCAGGAATGCCTGAAATACTGCCATATTAGCCTGAGCACCTGAATGTGGCTGAACATTGACATAAGCAGCGCCAAACAGCTTCTTGGCACGCTCAATAGCAAGATTTTCAACAATATCTACATACTGGCATCCGCCATAATATCTCTTGCCCGGATAACCTTCTGCATACTTGTTCGTCAGTGGACTGCCCATTGCAGCCATAACAGCTTTACTTACAAAGTTCTCTGATGCGATCAACTCAATATTCTGGTTCTGTCTTCCTTTTTCTAACTGGATAGCTTCTGCAATTTCACTGTCTACAGCCTGAATTTCATCAAATGTGTACATTTATGCACGACCTCCTTTGTTGTCTACAGAGCACCTTTGGGAACTCTGCTTTTCATGTATAACATTTCAATTGAACTTGAATACCAATTATTCTTCTGTCTGTTCAGCTTCATTCACACGGATACCAAGTTCTTCAAGCTGCTTCTCATCAACTGTATCCGGTGCATTGGTCAAAAGACAGGATGCATCTTTTACCTTAGGGAATGCAATAACATCTCTGATACTGTCTACTTTGGCCATCAGCATAATCAGACGGTCAAGACCATAGGCCAGTCCTGCGTGAGGCGGAACACCGTACTTGAAAGCATCCAAGAGGAAACCAAACTGTTCGTGTGCTCTTTCCTTGGTAAAACCAAGTGCTTCAAACATCTTCTCCTGAATATCATCCTGGTGAATACGGACACTGCCGCCGCCAATTTCTGTACCGTTAAGGACAATATCATATGCCTTTGCACGTACACGGCCTGGATCTGTATCAATATACTGAAGATCTTCTTCCATAGGCATTGTAAATGGATGATGCATTGCCTGGAATCTGTTCTCTTCATCAGACCACTCTAATAATGGGAATTCTGTTACCCAGAGGAAGTTGTACTGGTTCTTATCAAGCAGTCCCATCTTGTCTGCCAGTTCAAGTCTCAGTGCACCTAAAGACGCATATACAATCTTGTTCTTATCTGCCGCAAACAGGAGAAGGTCTCCAGGCTCACCCTGCATAGCTGCAATTAATGCCTGCATTTCTTCATCCTTCATGAATTTGGCGAATGAAGACTTGATCGAACCATCCGGCTGGATGGCAATATAAGCCAGACCCTTTGCGCCGTAATCCTTCACAAAAGCAACCAGTGCATCAATCTTCTTACGAGGCATTGTGCCCTGTCCCTTTGCATTGATACCTCTTACAGAGCCACCATCTGCGATTGCATTCTTAAATACTGCGAACTCGCAGTCTCTAACAACATCTGTGACATCATTCAGTTCCATACCGAAACGTGTATCAGGCTTATCTGAGCCAAAACGATCCATTGCTTCCTGCCATGTCATTCTCTGAATTGGCAGCGGTACATCCACACCAATGATCTCCTTGAAAAGACGTGCCAGAAGACGTTCATTTACATCAATAACATCATCAACATCTACAAATGAAAGTTCCATATCCACCTGTGTGAATTCAGGCTGTCTGTCAGCACGAAGGTCCTCATCGCGGAAACATCTTGCCAGCTGGAAATAGCGATCATAGCCTGATACCATCAGAAGCTGCTTGAACAGCTGCGGTGACTGAGGCAGTGCATAGAAAGATCCCGGATGGACACGGCTTGGAACAAGATAATCTCTTGCACCTTCCGGTGTACTCTTTGTCAGCATCGGTGTCTCAATCTCAAGAAAGCCCTCTTCTGTCAGAAAATTCCTGATAACAGCACAAGCTCTGCTTCTCATCATAATATTCTTCTGGATATCCGGTCTTCTCAGATCAAGATAGCGATATTTCAAACGAAGTTCTTCCTTTGTCTTACTGTTCTCTTCAATATGAAATGGCGGTGTCTCGGATTCAGATAAAATTCTCAGCTGCTCTGCAATAACCTCGATCTCGCCTGTTGCAAGATTCTTATTCACAGCACCGGCACGTTCACATACCTGACCTGTAACAGCGATAACGAACTCACTTCTGAGCTTGCCTGCCTTTTCAAAAATCTCAGTACCACACTTATTCTCTTCAAAAATAATCTGCAAAATACCTGATCTGTCTCTTAAATCGACAAATACAACGCCGCCTTTATTTCTGCTCTTTTGTACCCAGCCCATCACTGTGACAGTCTGTCCAACCTGAGCTTTACTTAATTCTGCACAACGATGGGTACGTTTCATACCGCTCATTGATTCAGCCATATTAAGACTCCTCTCTCTGCTCTTTTGTATAAATATTAATCATTATAAACTTTTTCAAATTCTTTGAAGCCTTCTGCTTCGAGCTTCTCAATCTGCTGCTTCATATTCTTGCGCATCGGCTGAATCGTAACAGTTGTTCCTTCTGCACGAAGTGCCTTTGCACGCTTAAAGATCTCGAGCTTTCTGTCAAGGGGCACATTCTTGCCGATAAGAATTGCCAGATTCTTCTCCGAAACAGGTGTCACTGTCTCCAACTTGTCTTTCAGGATCGTGATAATACGCTCAAAACCGATGGAAAAGCCGCATGCACTGACATCCTGTCCGCAGAACTTGCCGATCATCTTGTCATAACGACCGCCGCCTGCAATGGAGAAATTATATCCATCAATGCTGATCTCAAAAATTGTGCCTGTATAATACCCCATACCACGCACAAGTGTCGGATCAAATGTAATCTTCACATGCTCATTAATCATAGCCTTTGCACAGGAAATAATATCATCTACGCCCTCAACAACCTTTCTGTCAAGGTAGTTCTCTGCAATATCACTGCAGAAATCACCGCATGTCACATCACCCTGAAGGGATTCGTAAATTGCAAGATAACGTGTTACAACATCTTCTGCATAACCATTCTCAATCAGTTCCCTGCGAATGCCCTCAAGGCCAATCTTGTCGTACTTATCCAGTGAAATAAGCACAGAACCAATAGCCTCTTCTTCAAAACCTGCCTGCAATGCAGCCGCACGGAGAATCTGTCTGTCGTTGATATGGATCGTAAAATCTGTAATGCCCACTTCACTGAAAATCTGTGACAGCATATCAGATGTTGCAGCTATAAGCTCAATCTCTGCCAGATTCGTATCATCACCGAGAATATCTATGTCACACTGTGTAAACTGACGAAAACGTCCCTTCTGAGGATTATCTGCACGCCATACATTACCAATCTGAAGGGCCTTAAACGGTGTCGGCAGCTTCTCTTTGTTATTCGCATAATATCTCGCCAACGGAACTGTCAGATCGTATCGGAGACCATTGTCTGCAAACTCCTGCTTACCTGCCTCGATTGCTCTTGTCAGATCAGCACCTCTCTTCATCACCTTGAAGATCAATTTCTCATTGTCACCGCCCTGCTTGGATGTCAGGTTCTCTATATGTTCCATAACTGGAGTTTCAATCTGCATAAAACCATAGGATGCATAGCTGGTCTTGATCATCTGCAGAATATGTTCTCTGAGACGCATATCTGCAGGAAGCATATCGCACATGCCCTTTACAGGTGTTTTAATGAACTTCATTCTATCGTATACACTCCTTTTAATTATTCGATCCTAACGTTTCTCACGATTTCTGAAAAAACGCCTGTATACATTCTAGCCTATATTGTCCCGAACCGCAAGGTCTGATTTTAGAAAGTTACAATAATAAATTCTATAAAAAGCCTTATGCGGCAATAATCAGCTTATTGCACTTATGTAAATATCGATAAACATGGTCTGACAGCACTTCTTCATCCGATACCACCTGATGATTCATCGTCCCCACGATCTGTCTCAGATCCCAGGCACTCATATCATCCATAACCGGCAGCAAAAGAACTTCATGAATACTGCTGGGCAGCACAAAGAAATCCCTCCCAATGTCGGACGCAAAGCGCTTCAGACAATCTGTATAAAACAAAACCGAAGCTCCGTTCAGCCGGATCTCATTCGTCAATACATAAAGTGGCATCGTTCCTGTCTCCGGCCTCTCCTCAAGAAATGCATCATAAGCTTCAGCCATCGGCCCCTCTGCCATCTCATGAACCATATCCTGTATCGGCTCCAATACATCCTTCCACAGTCTCTGCATATTCGCTGCCGCTGTCTTGTAAAGATCCGTCTCTGACACATGCCACCACTTCATCATCTCATTGCTGACCAAAACTGTGCCGATTCGACTCTGCTCTTCTTCGACTAATACCCGAAATGTCACTGCAAGATCTAACGCCTTGATAAAAGGACAGTCTGTGAGCTGACGACTGTTTCTCTCATAATTCACTGCCTTCAGGATAATATGCTCCCTGACATTCTCAAAATGCTCAAACCAAGCGCCATTCACCGACAAACCGTCTGCCTCCTGCTGCCGACAGATGCTGACCATCTGCTCTGCCAGGTCATCCGGTGAAATTCCCCGAAGATACTGCTCATAAATATCTCTCATGTAAAAAACCGGTGCAAAGTTTTCTCTCTCCTGCCGGATCGTCATAATCTCCGACATCACGCCATTATTCTTCTCAACCTCCGTTAAAACAACTTCCGCTTCTCTGTCCTCGTTCAAAACGGCCTCTACATTCTCCCGAATATATGTCACAAACTCCCCGTATGTTAAAATTGACTGATGCATGATCTTCCTCCCCATATCATTAACTTTGTTCCGGCCGTGAACTTTTGTTTGTATTTATATTATAGCGGCGACATTTCCCTTCATCAATGATGATTCATCGACAACACCATAAGTCATCCGACATCAGTCAAAACCATTCGTCAACACTCTCCTGCCATGCACCCCTTCTAATGATAAAAAAACCGGCACAGTTTCCTGCACCGGCCCACATATTATGCTCTTACAGCCTTCTTTAATAAATGCTTCAGATCATCCACACTAAATTCGTAGTGTCTGCCGCAAAAATGACAATTCACTTCAATCGGTTTCTGATCGTCGATCATATCCTGGATTTCCTTCTTACCGATACTGATAATGGCTCTCTCAACACGTTCCTTGGAACAGTCACAAACATAACCCGTTGGTGTCTCCTCGTAAAATTCCACATCAAAGCCATCCAGAACACGGCGGATCATGCCCTCCGGTGTCTCGCCTTCCTCGAGCATCGTTGTTACAGAAGGGAGCTTCTTCACGTTCTCTTCCAGTTTATCAATCACTGCGTCTTCTGTAAACGGCATCAGCTGAAGAATAAAACCGCCTGCCTGTTTCACTGTATTATTCTTCTCCATCAAAACACCCAGAGCCACACTTGAATTGATCTGTTCGCTGGTCGCATAATAATAGGTGAGATCTTCCGCGATCTCTCCGGATACAAGCTGCGTCTGCCCAACATATGGCTCTTTCATACCCATATCCTTGATTACACTCAAAACACCGAGATCCAGGGCCCCGCCTACATCCAGCTTGCCTTTGCTGTTCGGAGGCAGCATAACATCCGGGTTATTCACATATCCCTTGACAGTGCCATCGGACTTTGCAGTCACCGTCAGGCCTCCGATTGGCCCGCTGCACTGAATCTGCAGTGTCAGAAGATCCTTCTCTCCCTTCATCATGCTGCCCATCATGGCACCTGCAGTCAGAAGACGTCCCAGAGCAGCTGTCGCCACCGGGCTCGTGTTATGTATCTCTCTGGCCTTCTCTACTAAATCTCTTGTGGATGCCGCAAAAATTCTGACCTGGTTGCCGGCTCCCGAAGCATGTACAATATAATCTGACATTTTCTACTCCTCCATCCGTTTTAAACGGTCTTCTTCCCGTGCTCTCTTGCTACAAAATAAACCCTTTCACTATCAGGCTTCGGTTTATTATACGTAAAAGCATCATAAATTGCAAGTACCTCCATACCTGCTTTTTCAATCAATGCTCTGACTGTCTCCGATGAATAAGCTCTCTGATAATGGGTTTCGCAGTAACGTCTGAACAAATCGCCCTCTTCCTGAACAAAAACTGTCAGGTCATATTCATTGATCATTTCTTCTTCATCATAAAAATTATCCCATATAAAGCTGCATTCCTCGCGGTCTTCCGCAATAGTCTGCTCTCCAAGGATCTCCTGGTACTTGTAAACAGTATTCAGGTCAAATATAAAAATACCGCCCGGATCCAGATAATTATTCACCAGGGAAAAAACCTGTAAAAGGTCATCCTCCTCAAGAATATAATTCATACTGTCACAAATACTGACGGCTGCCCGCATCGTACCATAAAGTTCGAATTCCCGCATATCCTGCAGAAGATACAAAATATCCGGTGATGATTTTTCCTTTGCAATGGTCAGCATCTCCTCCGAAACATCAATGCCTGTCATATCATAGCCATGGGCATCAAGATAACGGGTCATGGCTCCGGTTCCGCATCCCATATCCAGAACCAGGCCGTCCTCCACACCATATTTTTTCAGCAGGGAAACAAGATATTCTCCCCATTCATCATAGGGTACATTATCCATGAATGTATCATATACCTGCGCAAATCCTGTATAAGCTTCCATACTTCATTCCTTTTTCTTATTTTGTGTATTTCTTTTTCTGATCATGCCTCCGATCCTTCCTGATTCACTGGCAGTCAATGCTCCCCAGCCGCTTTTCTCAATTTTTTCAAAAAGTCCAAGTTCATCGGCAATCTCGTATTTTAATTGTTCCTGCAGTTTAAGTGTCCGAATTGGCACCTTTTCACCATTTTTCTTTGTTATCTTTCTATTCAGAATATCTCTTTCCACGATTCGGTTCATCTCCTGTTCAACAAAGAGTCTCCCCACTTTCGCAGATATTATTCCCGATTCATTTTATCTCATAGACCGCAATATATCCGGCAATCGGCTGTTTATGGCTGATTCTCTAAATTTCAATCCAACACTTTAATGCAAATGAGTAAATCAATTTCTGACGGACTTTTTTCTGAAGCATCTGCTCCAGTGCCTGCTGATAATCATCCAGCTGCCGCTTGTAACGTTTTTTCAAAATATCTGCACCGTCTTGTTTTGAGACATGGTCGGTCTTGTAATCCAACAGAATCAGTTCCCCATTTTCTTCAAAATAAGCATCTATGATTCCCTGTATCAAAACAGTTTCTTCACTGTCCACTTCCGGATACAGTGCGGATACCGGCACACCCATAACAAACTGCGCTTCACGATATAATTCATGACGTCTGTCCGCCTCTGCCATTCGAAACCCCAGATTTGAAAACACCATATCAGCGATATCCCGAATCCTGATACTTTGCCTCTGCTCTCCGGATAAACGCCCTGCGGATGTCATCGCATTTAGCTGACTGCGCAGCCATGCTTCATCTCTTTCATCGGGACGCCCCGCAAAATCGATCAGTTCCAGTGCCCTGTGATAAGCTGTACCACGGAAAGCCCCGACATTCGAAACTTCGTGTGTTTCATCCACTTCCTTATCCTTCATAAAATCAGGCAACGCCTCTTCTGTTTCTGATTGCTTTTCAGCCAGGGCCATCCCCGGTGCCGGTTCCGCTTCCATGATTGCTTCCATGGCATATTTTTTTAATTCTGAAACAGAATATTTGCCTTTGACTGATAATAATGCTTTCTGAGGATACTGCCATCCTTCTTCCCCGAAAAGTCGTTTAGAAACGTCCGTCTCCGACACATCGGACAAAGTATGCTTTCGCTGAAGCAGTTCTTCTTTCTGCCATTTTTTATCTATAACGCGCCCCACTTCACGGCCGGCAAGGGCACGGATATCCACCATTCTGAGCGTCACAACGTTCTCGGCTTCTCCGTTCATTACAGCCGGCATGATCCAGTCCAGATAAGACCTGGCGGATGTCAGCATCCAGTCAGGAAAAACTTCACCCAAAATTCCACTGTTTCTCTGCCAGATTTCAAGCTTTTTGTCGGTATTTTTCAGGCTCTCCATGCCAGTCATAATCAATTTTTCCTTGGCTCTGGTCATAGCCACATATAAAATCCTCTGCTCCTCTGCCAGCGTTTCCAGATTCAGTCGGGCCGCAATAAATTTCTTATAGGCAGATGTCATCTTTTTGCGGGTCTTAAGATTGACCGCATCCAGCCCGATGCCGCTCTTTGCATGCATAACCAGCTTGCTGATGCTGTCCTGAAAATTAAATTTTTTGCCCAGTCCGGCCAGAATAACAATGGGATATTCCAGCCCTTTACTCTTATGGATACTCATGATCCGTACACGGCCTTTGTCATTTTCAGGCATCACCGCCTCACCGAAATCAATCTGGTTCTTTTTGAGCTGTTCAATATATCGCATAAAGTCAAACAAACTGCTATAACTGCTGGCCGCATAAGCCACTGCCCGCTCACGCAGCAGATCAAGATTGGCCTTTCGCCTTTCGCCCCCCGGCAAAGCCTGAACATAATCATAATAGCCTGTCCGATCATAGATATAGCGGATCAGCTCATGCAGTTCCAGATAAACAGAAGCTCGCCGGATATCATGAAACATCGCAAGAAACTTTTTAAGCTTTGCTGCTCCCGGTGTCTCTTCACTGCATGCCATACATGCGCCAAACAGACTGCCTTCTGAATGTTTGGAACGGATCAGAGCCATCTCTTCCGAAGAAATACCGGCGATCGGCGAACACAAAACCGCTGCCAGCGGGATGTCCTGCCCCGGATTATCGACAATTGCCAGGAACTGAAGCATTGTCCGTATCTCCAGTGTGTCAAAAAATCCGGCGGACATTTCAGCCGTGGAAGGAATATTCTCTGAAGCCAGCACATCCACAAACTTCTCAGCCCATCCTGTCACCGTTCGAAGAAGTATGACAATATCTTTGTACCCAGCTTTCCTGTAATCTCCAAGCGCACCGTCATAAATATCCATTCCATGCTCCGGATCTGTCAATTCCCGGATCCTGACTGCCGCCAGCTTCGCCTCAAGCTCCACAGAATCCAGGCTCTCATCATCCGGCTCCGTCGTCTCACCGTCTCCCTTCAGAAACAGAAGTTCCGTATTGTCCGCAATATTTTTTCCTTTTGCCTCCGGAAATGCCATTCCCGGATAAAGAGCTGCCTGATCATCATAGTCAATCCCGCCGAGACTCTTCTTCATGATCTTACGGAAAATATAATTCACGCCAGAAAGTACACTTTCCCTGCTTCGAAAATTCTGTGAAAGATCAATACGCTGCCTTGTTTTCTGACTTTCTCCAAGAGCATAATGGTGATATTTTTCCATAAAAATAGCTGCATCTGCCAGTCTAAAACGATAAATGCTCTGTTTCACATCTCCCACCATAAAACGATTATACTGACCTTTGCGTTCTCTGGACAAAAGGCTGAGGATCAATTCCTGTACCTGATTGCTGTCCTGATATTCATCGCAGACAACCTCTTCATAAAATTCACTGAGTTCATCTGCAGCAGATGTTGGTTTCACCTGCATCTGCCCCTGTTCATCTTCTGAAAAATCAGCCAGAAGCTGCAACATATAATGTTCCAGATCTGAAAAATCCAGCATATTCCGGTCATTCTTTACCGCCATAAACTGCTGTCCGAAAACTTCTGTCAATTCGATCAGCATCCTGACCGACGGGCGGATATAAGTCAGCTCCGCCTTCAGTTCTTCAAATGTGTGTACAAAATAGCCATCCCTAAGCCCTTCTATCTCTGATTTGAAATCCGCATGAATCTCCTTCACTTTCTCTTTAATCTTCGGGTCAACGGACGCCGCCGTTCTCGGCAGACGTTTCCAGACGATCTTGTGCAAAATTTCTCTGCTGCCGTCATAATCTTCCGACTCACCAAGCATCTGAAACCACTTTTTATCATCCTCGATCACCGGAAGATAGGCTTCCACACCATTGGGCTCAAGACAGAATGCCCGGGCTTCCTCAAAAAGCGGCAGATATTTGGTCAGAACATTATTCAGCTGCATCATGGCAAATTCTTTCACCTGATCGGCTCCATTATGCTCTTCATCTGTCGAATAAGCCGCCAGACAATGCTTCAGCCAATATTCCGGCCACGGAAATCCTCTTGAATAATCATACAGCGCAATGATCATTTCTGCAATTCCCTGGTCGGTCTTGCCGTTGGCATAGCGATCCACAAAAGCTCTGAAGGCCCTGTTTTCTGATGCATAATAAGTCTCCATCACATCCTCTGCCACATCGGATTTCAAAAGCTTCAGTTCAGCTTCATCTCCCAGTCTGAAGGACGGATCCAGATCCAGTACTTCAAAATGTTCACGGATTGTTTTCAGGCAGAGACTGTGAATGGTTGAGATCTGGGCACAGGGCAATAAAAGCTTCTGCCGGATCCATGATGTGTGATCCGGTTCTTCAAGCAATTTCTGATCCAACCCTCTGCCAATACGTTCACGCATTTCCGCTGCAGCCGCATTGGTAAATGTCACCACAAGCAAGCGCTCAATATCCACCGGATGCTTTTCATCCGTCAGTAATCGGATCAATCTTTCCACAAGGACTGCGGTTTTGCCTGAACCGGCTGCCGCTGATACAAGCACAGAACAGCCCCTTGCATCAATGACCGCCTGCTGTTTTTCACTCCACTGAATACTCATTCTCCCGCCTCCTTTCTGATTGCTTCCCAGATCTCGTCTTTATTCATTTTTTTCAGGCGCTTCCAGTCAAATCCATCAAAGGCCGGATCAAAACCACATACCGACTTAAAGCTGCAGTAATCACAGGCCTTTTGTGTTCCGTACCGATAAGGATGTACGGAAATATCACCTGAAAAAATCTTTTCCCCTAATCGCTTTGTTGTCCGCTTCACATGCCATGAAAGCACTTCAAAATTCTCCGGTGCTGCTGCACTGGATAATGCAGACAATGTCCCGTCTTTTTTTATCTTGACCGGAAGAACTTTCGGTGGTTCCTCCGGGTGATGATCCATATGTCGAACAGCATCGCCATCATCCAGCACAAGACCATCCACCGCCAGCTGTTCAAGAATTGAAAGCACATCCTCTGCAGCACCGGATGAATCCGAATAATCTTCATTCTGCTCATCTGAACCGACAGGCTGGTTGCCCGCAAAATCCCGAAAATTGTCTGATGTCACAAAAGGATCATCAATGTGATAATACAGAATTCCCGCCGGAATAACGATGCATTGCTTCTTTTTCTGCTGCTGTTCCTCACGTGCCGCATTCATATAGACCATCAGCTGCAGCTGCAGACCATGAAAGACAGATGCCAGATCGAACTTTGTACGTCCGGACTTGTAATCTATAATCTTCAGATAAACTTTGTCATCTTCCTCACACAGATCCATTCGGTCAATCTTGCCATTTAAAGACATGACGCCCCGATCCCCGTAAGACAAATGCATCTGCTGATTCTCAAGTTCCGTCGTAAAACGGACTTCATATCCGACCGGCTCAAAATCCCCCTTCTTCAATTGCTGCTGCAATGCCCAGATGGTTCGTTTGGTCATGCGCATGATTTTCTCAGTCAGATAATTGGCACGCATACTGTCCTGCATCACAGAATGATTATATTCCAGTACAACGCTGCTGACACATTCTTCCACCAGATGATCCCGGATCTCATCCGGAATTGTCCGCCACTGATAGCCGCTCCGTCCGATTCTCAGTGAAAAACGTTCGATTGCCTGATGAAAGATCATGCCAATATCCGGTGCCTGTACCTGATAAATTTTCCTTTCTTTTAAATGGAGTCCATAGGAAAGAAAATGGGCATAGGCACAGGCTGCATATTTCTCCAGCATCGTCACACCGCCCGTCAGCTGCCCGCCGTAAACGGCCCTGACAGCCGCCTGAGACAACTGCTCATCCCAATGCCTGTAAAATGCTGCTTCCACCAGCTGTCTGGTCTTCTCTGCATACTCCGGCCTTGACATAAACCAGTCATAGACAT
>NZ_JBBMEK010000048.1:0-16589 GCF_040096555.1 Coprococcus intestinihominis
CTTTGGTTTGTGTTCTTAAAAATTCTTTTTAGGAATTTTCGGGATTGTTTTGTTGTTCAATTATCAAAGTTCATGTATCGCTCTCTGAGCGACTCAATCATTTTATCAAATCTCTTGAAGTTTGTCAACAACTTTTTTCATTTATTTCCAAATTTCTTTTTGATCTGATGAAAAACTTGCTGTTTCGCGTTGTTCTCACTGACAGCTTGTATATAATATCATCTTAGATTTGAATTGTCAACAGTTTTTTTGATTTATTTTTATTTTATATGCGTTTTTTGTTACCTGTATTAAATCTGACACGACACAAAGTGCTTCCATATTGTTAAGAAAACGTCACACCTCTGATCTCTGCTACTCTTATCAACCAATACCTCTTCATCCGTCAATTCTCATCATTCGCTAGATAAGGTGCTTTATTCCCCTTAATTCTCTCTGTCTTTCTCATTTATTATCAGCTATAATAGTGTGTAACAACGTAAAGGAGTACTTAAAAGATATGAATATCAAAAAAAACTATTCTAAGAAGCGTCACCAATCCTACGCTTCTGTCCAGGCGCATGCTGTTATAAACGGTCTGATTGGTGTCATCGTCATTGCATTTATCAGCTTTTATTTCTTTCTGACACCATTGAATCCACAGTCCATTGCTTTCTGGCTGACACTGATCATTGCACTGTTTGTCTTTGCAGCTCTGAAATCACTGACTATTTGCAGTGCAGCTGCCGGGCGTATGCAGGATCAGGCTGCCGGTCAAAAAACCTGGAAAGATGTCTGCGGACATGAAGGCATTTTTTTCATCCTTCCACTCATTGCAATTATCGCATTGCTGTTGATTGCACTCAGCGGTTCACCTGTTTTTTCGTCACACAAATATGCCGCAATCCTCAATGTAGAGGATGCTGTCTTTTCTGATGATTTATCTGAATCTCTCGGCACAGACTCTATTGCCCTCATGGACACAGCCTCTGCAAGAATGCTCGGAGACAGAGAAATCGGTTCTTTATCTAATGTCGTCAGCCAGTTCAATGTTTCTGATGACTACACACAGATTGATTATAATGGAAAACCCGCCAAAGTCGCTGCACTCGACTATGCCGGTTTCTTTAAATGGATTGGAAATAAATCCGATGGCGTCCCTGGCTATGTTACAGTTAATCCAGTGTCCATGTCGGCCTCCTATGTACAATGCAGCCAGCCGATGACGTATGTACCATCCGCTTATTTCTATGAGGATGCTGCAAGGTATATCCGTTTCCACTATCCGACGCTGCTCCTTGGTAATCTTCACTTTGAGATAGATGAGCAGGGACAGCCTTATTACGTGATGTCCGTTTACAAAAATACAATTTCTCTGTTCGGTGGTCAGACTGTCACGGGAGCGATTACGCTGAACCCATCAACCGGCGAGCTGACACACTATGCACTTTCAGTTGTTCCAAACTGGGTCGATGTTGTTGTGGACGGAGATCTTCTTTGCCGTCAATACAACTGGTTCGGTACGCTTAAGAACGGCTTCATGAACAGTCTGATTGGCAAAAAAGGTTGCAAACGGGTCACGACTTATGAAGCAGATGAAGATGATGAAAACGACGATGTCCCTGTTTCTGATTATGGTTATGTTTCCAAAAATGGCGATATATGGATCTATACAGGTGTCACATCCGTCAATGATGACCGCTCCAATATTGGTTTCTTACTTGCCAACGAGCGAACGGGTGAGGCCCATTATTACAGTATCGCCGGTGCTGATGAAAAGTCAGCGATGGCAGCCGCCGAAGGTGAAGTGCAGGAGAAAGGTTATCAGGCCAGTTTCCCGTCCCTGATCAATGTAGAAGGCCATCCGACCTATATTATGGTCTTAAAGGACGCCAGCGGTCTTGTAAAACTTTATGCAGCCGTTAATGTGGAACAATATAATATCGTTACAACCGCTTCCTCCCAGACCGAATGTCTGAACAGATACAAACAGCTTCTTGGCATAGAAAGTGGCAGTGCTGACAATAACAACAATCAGCCTGACAACAGTACCAGTACTGATAACGACGCTCCTAACAACGTCACAGACAGTAGCGACGTCTCTGAACCAACTGTTGCAGATGCCGAAACCAATCTTACCATTACGGATATCAAATACATCGATATCAACGGTAACACTTACATCTATCTGATTAGCGAAAATGATACCCTTTATCGTGCAAAGGCAGCCTCCCACGAGGACATGCTGCTGTTGAAAAAAGGTGATAACGTTCACATTGCATACTCCGGCAAAGATATTGTCACATGCGAAAAGCAGAACTGATCCACTGATTAAAACAAGCGACTGCTTCAAAATGACATGAAGCAGTCGCTTGTTTTATGGATACCTGTTCAATTTGATAGATACTTAATCTCCACCAGTGTCAATCCGTGTGCAGGCGCCGTTGGTCCCGCAGCCTTTCCCATCGGATGCTCCACCGCTTCCCTGACTTCCTCCGGTTCTTTCTGTTCCAGTCCGACCTTAATCAATACACCGGCGATAATACGCACCATATTGTACAGAAAGCCATTGCCGCTGACACGCAGTGTCACAATATCTCCTTCTTCAATCAGTTCAAGGGAATAGATAGTTCTTACAGTACTCAGCACCTTTGTCTTCTGTGAACAAAAGGATTTAAAATCATGTTCACCAACCAGATAAACACCGGCTTCACGCATCTTGTCCACATTCAGCTTTTTCGGGACAAAATAACTGTATAAACGCTCTTTCGGCAGCTGAGTCCGCCGATTAAGAATCCGGTATTCATATGTTTTCTCCACATCCGTATAGCGGGGATGAAAATCCAAAGGCACTTCCTCGGATTTCTGCACCACAATATCCTTTGGAAGACGCTGATTAATGGCTAGGGCATATTTCCAGTCAGGAATATTTTTGTCTGTGTCAAAAACCGCCACCTGTCCAAGGGCATGCACCCCGGAATCCGTCCGGCTGGCGCCTGTCACATCGGTTTTCTCCCCAAGAAGATTTTCTATGGCTTTTTGAAGTGTTGACTGTATAGAAACACCATTCGGCTGCACCTGCCATCCGCAGTAGTTTGTGCCGTCATAAGCCACCGTCAGTTTAATTCTATGCACAGTTACATCACTCCTCTCAGCACACAAATGGCAATCATATAAACAGCCATTAGCAAATAAGCCGTCCGGTCTCTTTTCTCATAATGCAGCGGCTTCATCTTTGTACGGCCCTGTCCGCCGTGATAACAGCGTGCTTCCATGGCCATAGCCAGATCATTGGCGCGTCGAATTGCGGCGATAAAAAGCGGCACCAGAAGCGGTACAAGCCCTTTTGCTCTCTGAATCAGATTACCACTCTCAAAGTCTGCCCCTCTGGCCTGCTGTGCCTTCATGATTCTGTCCATTTCTTCCAGTAAAATCGGAATAAATCGAAGGGCAATAGACATCATCATCGCCACCTCATGTACCGGCACATGCACCCTGTTTAAACAGCCCAACCCTTTTTCAAGACCATCTGTCAGCTGGTTCGGTGTTGTGGTCAATGTCATCAGAGATGAGCCAATAATCAGATAACTCAGACGCATGACCATATAAAGACCTGTCTTTAATCCCTGTTCAGTTGCATTCAAAAAACCGATCTTGAATAAACTGTCTCCCGGCGTCAGAAAAAGGCTGAAACAAAAGGTTAAGAGAATAATCATAAAAATGGATTTTAACCCTTTCAGCATAAAGCTCACCGGTACTTTTGACAGCGCAATCAAAGCTACCATCGCTGCCGTCACAATGATAAAAGCCGGAACACTGTGAATCAAAAAAACAGATATGACAAACAAAACCGTTCCAAGCAGTTTTACTCTCGGGTCCAGACGATGGATCACGGAAGACTGGGGATAATATTGTCCAATGGTTATGTCTCGTATCATTTCTCGCCGTCCTCCATTCTCGTCTTCCTCCATAAATTCAGAATTTCCTCTGCTGCATCGGATACAGTCAAGATATCTGTGGATAAGTCATAACCTTTTCCCGCAAGACTGTGCATAAGATAGGTCATCTTCGGCGCAGAAAGTCCCATTTTCTCTAATTCCTTATAACGACCAAAAATTTCATGCGGTAAGCCGTCCATGACCAGTTCTCCCTGATTCATTACAAGCAATCTCTCAGCGTATTCCGCCATATCCTCCATAGAATGCGAAGATAATATAACCGTCATCCCGGTTTCTCTGTATAAATGCACAATCGTATCCAGGATCTCTTTCCGACTTCCCGGGTCTAATCCAGCCGCCGGTTCATCAAGAATCAACACTTCCGGCTGCATCGCCAGAACACCTGCAATGGCCACACGGCGTTTCTGACCGCCTGATAATTCAAAAGGTGATAAGGTATATTGTTCTTCTTTGATGCCCACCAGCTGAAGCGCATCGATCGCCCGCATTCTGGACTCTTCCTGAGATAATCCCAGATTCTTCGGCCCAAAAGCCACATCCGTCAGTACATCAATTTCAAATAGCTGATATTCCGGATACTGAAAAACAATACCGACTTTCGACCGCAATTCCTTTTTCTTGTAGCCATCCGCTGTGATGTCCTCATCGTGAAAATAAATTTTGCCGGAGGTTGGCCTGATTAATCCGTTCATATGCTGGATCAGCGTTGACTTACCGGATCCGGTATGGCCGATCACCCCGATAAAGCTACCTGATTCAACAGCGAAACTAACATCTTTCAGAGCCTGTTTCTCAAAAGTGGTTCCGCCACTATATATATAATTAACATTCTCAAATCGAATCTGCGACATGTTCCGTCCCCTTTCCCCCAGGCTGCAAAATCTGTTCTAATTCATGAATAAACTGTTCCTGGGTCAGAATACCGTCGGAAAAAGGCATTCCCTGCTGTTTCAGCTGCCAGGCTAACTCCGTGATCTGGGGAACATCCAGCTCCAATTTCTGAAGCTCCTCTACTCTGGAAAAAACCTCTTTTGGCGTGCCATCCATGGCAATCTGCCCCTGATCCATAACAAGTACACGATCTGCATCCACCGCCTCATCCATATGATGGGTGATCAGGATAACGGTTACTTTCTCTTCTTTATTTAGGCGATGTACAGCCTCCAGAACCTCTCTTCGGCCTGACGGATCCAGCATAGCTGTTGCCTCATCCAATACCATACAGGAAGGCCTCATAGCCATAATGCCAGCAATAGCAATTCGCTGTTTCTGACCGCCTGACAATTTATTCGGCGAATGATACCGATAAGCTGTCATATCTACACTCTCCAGACTCTTTGCCACACGCTGCCATATTTCTTCCGTAGGCACGCCCATATTTTCAGGACCGAATGCCACATCCTCCTCCACAACACTGGCGATAATTTGATTATCCGGATTCTGAAAAACCATTCCTGCGGTCTTTCTTATCTCCAGCCATTCTCTTTGCTCTTTTGTGTCATGCCCGTTAATCCATACGGTTCCTTCTGTTGGCTGAAGCAATGCATTCAGATGTCTGGCAAGTGTTGATTTGCCTGAACCGTTATGTCCCAGTAAAACAACAAAACTTCCTGCCTCTATATCCACAGAAATATCCCACAGAACTCTGTTTTTAGACTCAATATTGCCATTCTCATCCTTCTGCACATAATCGTGGATCAGATGCAGCGCCCGGATAATCTTTTCCATGTTTACTCCTCCTATAAAATCTCTGTCCTTTTCAGTCATTTGGCAATTCTTCATAAGCGCTTCGTACAGTTGACACCCTTTGCCCATACACCCCAATGCATGTAAAAAACTTCCAAATAACCAAAAAGAAAAGAGGCCCTGTAAGATATGCCTAAGCATATCTTACAACAGCCCCTTCAATATGTCTATCAGAATTTAAGTCAAACCGAATTAAACTAATTCGATGATAACTTCCATAGCTGCATCGCCTTTACGTTCACCGATCTTGACGATTCTTGTATAACCACCGTTACGTGTAGCATACTTCTCAGCTAATTCACCAAATAACTTATCCTGAAGATTGATTTCTTTTGTATTGGCTTTTCTCTTAGCAGCAGCTGCAGGAATGTCTTTTCTTGTGTAAAGAACCTTTGCCATCTGCTTTCTAGCATGTAAACGGGATGGTCTGTCTTTTTTGATTGTCTTTTCAACTGTATCAAAAACAACTTTGCCATCTTCTTTTACTCTTTTGCCGTTAGCGTCCTTACGAACAACCTTAGCCTGAACAGTTACTTCATCAAAGTTATCTTTTTCTTTAACACCAAGTGCAATTAAGCCTTCGGCAATCTTTCTGATTTCTTTTGCTTTTGCTTCAGTAGTCTTAATCTTGCCGTAGCATAACAGATCAGTTACCTGATTTCTGAGCAAAGCTTTACGCTGACTGGAAGTTCTTCCAAGTTTTCTATAGCCTGCCATTGTATATCCTCCTTAAAAATCGATAAATTCTAACGGAGCGAATTATTCGTCACTCGGATTCAGCTGAAGTCCAAGTTCTTTCAGTTTGGCAAGAACTTCTTCAAGTGATTTACGTCCAAGATTTCTTACCTTCATCATATCTTCAGCTGTTCTGTTTGTTAACTCCTCAACCGTATTGATACCAGCACGTTTCAGGCAGTTATATGAACGAACGGATAATTCAAGCTCATCAATATTCATTTCAAGAACTTTTTCTTTCTCATTGTCTTCTTTTTCTACCATAACTTCTGCAGTCTTGGCATTTTCAGAAAGATCAATGAAAAGATTCAGATGATCGCTCAACACTTTGGCAGCAAGACTGACAGCCTCGTCTGGTCCAAGTGTACCATTTGTATAGACATCAAGAGTGAGTTTGTCATAATCTGTCACCTGACCTACACGTGTATTCTCAACAGTCATATTGACACGCTCAACAGGTGTATAGATAGAATCTACAGCAAGTACTCCGATTGGTAAATCATCGCTCTTATTCTTATCTGAGCTGACATAACCTCTGCCCTTTGTAATTGTAAGCTCCATGTAGAGTTTGCAATCAGCACCGCCACTTAATGTAGCGATCACCTGATCCGGATTCATGATTTCGATATCCTGATCAACCTGAATATCGGCCGCTGTAACGACGCCTTCGCCTTCGTATTCAATATAAGCTAATTTTGGCTCATTGGTCAGACTTGTATTCTTGATTGCCAGACTTTTGATGTTCATGATAATCTCAGTAACGTCTTCCTTAACGCCAGGAATTGCACTGAATTCATGGACAACACCGTCAATCTTTACATGACTGACAGCAGCACCTGGAAGAGAGGAAAGCATAATTCTTCTTAAGGAATTACCAAGAGTAATTCCGTAGCCTCTCTCTAAAGGCTCAACTACAAAACGTCCGTATTTGTTATCTTCTGATATATCTGCAATCTCTATTTTCGGTTTTTCAAAATAAAACACTAAATTGGCCCTCCTTTATGGGTTTGAAACTAATTGAGGGTAGTCCATCAGCCTGTCAAACAAGCTAAAAATTATTATTTAGAATACAACTCAACGATAAGCATTTCGTCAACAGGAACATCAATCTGCTCTCTTAATGGAAGAGCTTTAACTTCACCTTTCAGGTTTTCCTGATCTGCTTCAAGCCATTCAGGAACCATTCTGCCGCCAGCCATCTCAAGGATGTCTTTATATCTCTGTGAAGTTTTGAATTTTTCTCTGATTTCAACAACATCGCCAGGTTTTACCTGATAAGAAGGAATATTAACAAGCTTGCCGTTTACGGAAACATGTTTGTGATCTACGATCTGTCTTGCTTCTTTACGTGTTCTTGCAAAACCAAGTCTGAAAATAATATTATCAAGACGGCATTCAAGCATAACCATCAGGTTTTCACCTGTCTGGCCTTTCATCTGGCTTGCTTTAGCAAAGTAGTTTCTGAAAGGTTTTTCCAGAACACCATAGATGAATTTAGCTTTCTGTTTTTCTCTTAACTGATTACCGTACTCGGATTTCTTTCTATTGCCTCTAATAGACTGTCTGTTGGACTTCTTATCTACACCAAGGTAGAGTGGGTCAAGTCCAAGGCTTCTACATCTTTTTAAAACTGGAACCATTTCTCTAGCCATATCTATTACACCCTCCTATTAGACTCTTCTGCGTTTTGGCGGACGGCATCCGTTATGAGGAACAGGTGTTACGTCTCTGATGCTTGTAACTTCAATACCGCATGCCTGTAATGCACGGATTGCGGCCTCACGACCTGAACCAGGACCCTTAACCATAACTTCTACTGACTTCAGACCATGAATAAGTGCAGCCTTTGCAGCTGTCTCTGCTGCCATCTGTGCAGCATAAGGAGTTGACTTACGGCTGCCTCTGAAGCCAAGACCACCAGCACTTGCCCATGATAAAGCATTGCCTTCTGTATCTGTAAGTGTAACAATTGTATTATTAAAAGATGACTGAATATGTGCCTGACCACGTTCAACGTTTTTTCTGACACGCTTCTTTGTAACTTTCTTTGTCACTTTCTTAGCCATTGATCATTAACCTCCTGAATTACTTCTTCTTGTTTGCTACTGTCTTCTTAGGACCCTTACGAGTTCTTGCGTTTGTCTTTGTCTTCTGACCACGAACTGGAAGACCTTTTCTGTGACGGATGCCTCTGTAGCAACCAATTTCCTGTAATCTCTTGATATTAATAGCAATCTCTCTACGAAGATCACCTTCGATTAAGATGCTGTCTGCATCGATTGCATCACGGATTTTACCAACTTCTTCATCTGTTAAGTCTCTAACACGAGTGTCTGGATTAACACCAGCTTCCTTTAAAAGGCGATTTGAAGTTGCTCTACCGATACCATATACATAAGTAAGGCCGATTTCAATTCGTTTATCTCTTGGTAAGTCAACACCACTGATACGAGCCATGTAATTACACCTCCGATAGTTGTCCTAAACAGGGGCAAAACTGTAACACACATATTACTATGTGTGGTGAAATGCTTACAGCGCCTCCCACTGTTCTTATTATTCATTCTTGTTCTTTATATTAGTAAATAATATCGTCATTTTGACGGTCATGACGATACGTGATCTGTTATGATCAATTATATATAATAGTGAGGCTTACACCCATCCAGGTGTATCCCACTGCAGCCGCATAACTTCGATTGCCCGGAATAAGGCAATTGTGTTACTACAGACAGAAATACAGAGTAAAATTAACCCTGTCTCTGTTTGTGTTTAGGATTTTCGCAGATAATTCTGATGCTTCCTTTTCTCTTGATAACCTTGCATTTCTCGCAGATAGGCTTTACAGAAGATCTTACCTTCATTATAAATCTCTCCTTTCATAGAATGTACATCCACATACGCAACCCCGTTCCTCTTAGAACGGTGGCCATGTACCGGCTGCTCATTCCATTTTAGAACGCTCGCCGACTATTATATCATATGAAAATATAGAAATCAAGCAGTTTTTTTAATTTTACTTATCTCTCCAAATAATTCTACCCTTAGTCAGATCATATGGAGAAAGTTCAATCGTTACCTTATCTCCTGGTAAGATTTTAATAAAGTTCATTCTGAGCTTGCCGCTGATATGTGCCAGTACAACATGTTTGTTCTCAAGTTCAACTTTGAACATGGCATTTGGCAGTTTCTCAACAACTACGCCTTCAACTTCGATGACATCTGCTTTTGACATTTATTTGTCCTCCTGATTTTCTTTCCTGTTTTCAAAGGTTTGAATAATTTTTACTATATCTGCATCGGTAATCTCTGCATCCATACGGATGTTAATCTTCTGCAGGTGCAGAGGATTTTTTCTTTTGGGTTTTGAAACCGTCCACTTTGTACCATCTGCAGCATCAAGATTCCTGTCCCCGACTGCTGTGACAATATAAAGTCTGTTCTGATCTCTTCCCTGTCTGGATCTCACCAGCTGACCAATCGGATATTTATCTGATAACGCTTTCTTCTTCATCATCATCACCCTTTACCTAAGAGTTAATATCTCACAGCCATCTTTTGTTACAAGAATTGTATTCTCATAATGTGCAGATAAGGATCCGTCATCTGTTACAACCGTCCAGTCATCATCTTCATAGGCAACTTCCCATGTACCGGCATTCACCATTGGTTCAATGGCCAATGTCATACCTGCCATTAAACGGATACCTCTTCCTTTTGTACGGAAATTCGGTATCTCCGGATCTTCATGGAGATGTGTGCCAATGCCATGACCTACAAGGTCACGAACAACTGAAAAACCGTTTCCTTCAACATAATCCTGAATAGCAGCGGAAATCTCATGTAGATGATTCCCTTCTTTAGCAAAACTGATACCTTTAAAAAAGCTTTCCCTGGTTACATCAATGAGTCTCTGTGCTTCAGCACTGATCTCTCCGACTCCCCATGTTCTGGCTGCATCTGAATGATAGCCTTTGTAAATGAGCCCTGCATCCAGACTGACGATATCTCCTTCTTTCAGGACTCTCTTATCAGTAGGGATTCCGTGAACAACTTCATCATTGATGGATACACAGATAGAAGCAGGAAATCCATTATAATTCTTGAAATTCGGTACGCAACCGAAATCACGGATAATCTCTTCTCCTAATCTGTCTATATCAAGTGTTGTCATTCCCGGCTTTAATGCTTTGTGCAGTTCCTCATGGGTAATGGCCAGCAATCTTCCCGCTTCACGCATAAGTGCAATCTGCTTCTCAGACTTTACTGTTACTGCCATATTATTCTCCCAGAATCTTCATGATATCATCGAAGACTTTGTCCATTGACTGTGTACCGTCTACTTCAACCAGTACTTTTCTTTCTGTATAGAAGTCAATCAATGGCTGTGTCTGAGTATGATAAACATCCAGACGTTTCTTAACTGTTTCCGGTTTGTCATCATCTCTGAGAATGAGCGATTCACCGCACACATCACATTTGCCTTCAACCTTTGTAGGATTGAACAGCACATGATAAGTTGCTCCACATCCAACACAAGCACGGCGACCGGACATTCTATTGATTATATTCTCATCTGGAACGTCGATATCAATCGCATAATCCAGCTTTTGTTCAATAGCATTAAGGGCATTTTCCAGTGCTTCCGCCTGAGGAATTGTTCTTGGGAAACCATCCAGAATATAGCCTTTTTCACAGTCAGCTTGTTGAATTCTATCAACGACGAGATCGCAGACCAGTTCGTCCGGTACAAGAAGGCCCTTATCCATGTATTCTTTGGCTTTTGCGCCCAGTTCTGTACCATTCTTAATGTTGGCTCTGAAGATATCTCCGGTTGATATATGTGGGATTCCGCATTTTTCGGCAATCATTTTAGCCTGAGTACCCTTACCGGCACCCGGTGCTCCAAGCATAATTATTTTCATAATTATCCTCCAATCATATGTCCAACAATTGATTAATAGTAACTTTATAACAGCAAGTATTCAGCCTTCGATAAATCGAACGCTGAATCTTTGCATTGTTATACAACTTTTGTAAAATCGAACTTACTTGCTGAAAATACCAGTCAAGTGTCTCTGTTCAACTTTTGAATCGATCTGTCTGATTGTTTCGATAATAACACCAACAATAATGATCAATGATGTACCACCAAAGGATACATCGGCACCGAATAAACCTGAAAATACAATAGGTACCAGTGCAACAATCAGAAGACCAACAGCGCCGATGACAATGGTGCTGTTTGATACAGACTGCAGATATTCTGCTGTCTGTTTGCCAGGTCTGTGACCCGGAATAAAACTGCCTCTTTCCTTTAGACGCTCCGCTACTTCAACAGGGTTGAATGTAATAGATGTATAGAAATAAGCAAAAGCAACAACCAGTACAATATAGATGATAACACCAATACTGTAAACCGGCGCCGACATATTGAACCAGTTATTCTGATTCAGAACTTTGATAATCTCACCTAAAATACCACTTGGTGTCTTACCAGCAAATGTTGTGATCAGACTCGGCAGTGACATTAATGAACCGGCAAAGATAACAGGGATAACGTTTGCTGAATTCACTTTGAAAGGAATATAATCGCCAACGCTTCCCACGCTGCGTCTGCCCTGAACCTTTGATGAGTTCTGTACAGGAATCTTGATATAAGCGTCCTGAAGATAAACAACAAAGACAAACATGAACAGAATAACAGCAACAATAATGATGAGAGCAAGACCCGCTTTCACGATGTTCTTACCACTCATGAATGTATCATACAGTGTTTTGAAATCCTGCGGCAGTCTTGAAATGATGTTGAATAAAAGGATCATGGAGACACCATTGCCGACGCCATGTTTAGTGATTTCTTCACCGAGATAAATCAGTACGCAAGCACCTGTAACAAGTGCAACGACTACAATAACCAGGCCCAGTGCATTCTTAGATGCCAGATATCCACCACGGTAGAATCCGATACCCATAGCAAGAGACTGGATGGCAGCTAATACGATAGAAAGATAGAAAGTATACTCTTTCATCTTCTCACGTCCATCCTGATCCTTCTGCATCTCTTCGAGAGAAGGAATAATGATGGTCATCAGCTGCATAATGATTGATGATGTGATGTAAGGTGTAATACTCAGTGCAAATACTGACATCTGGCTGAATGAACCACCTGTCATCATATCAAAAAGATCCATTGCTCCATTTGACTGGTTGCCAAACCATGAAGCAAAGACATCCCGGCTTACGCCAGGAATTGGTATCTGAGCACCAAACCTGACGACAACCAGAATCAAAAATGTAAATAAAAGTCTTTTCTGAATCTCAGGGACCTTTAATATATTTTTGAGACTTGCACCATTTGAATTGGTATTAGCCATTAGATCACCTCTGTAGTTCCACCAAGAGCCTGAATCTTTTCTGCAGCACTCGCACTGAATGCGTTTGCTTTAACTGTTAATTTCTTCGTAAGCTCACCGTTGCCAAGGATCTTAACGCCATCTTTAGGGTTTTTGATAACGCCGTTTTCAACTAATGTTTCGATTGTAACAACAGCACCATCTTCGAATCTGTTTAATTCTGTGATATTGATGCTTACGATATCTTTTGTATTTCTGTTTGTGAAGCCTCTCTTAGGAAGTCTTCTGTATAAAGGCATCTGGCCACCTTCAAAACCTGGTCTTGGAGCGCCGGAACGTGCCTTCTGACCTTTGTGACCCTTACCTGCTGTTTTGCCATTGCCTGAACCATGACCACGGCCTACTCTGAAGTTAGCGCTGTGTGTGGAACCTGCAGCTGGTTTTAATTCTGATAAGTTCATTACGTGCACCTCCTTGCAATCTGAATTAGATTTCTTCTACTTTTACTAAATGCTTAACCTGTGCAACCATGCCTCTAGTTGCTGCATTATCTGGTAATTCAACTGTTTTGTTCAGCTTCTTAAGACCAAGAGCTTCAACAGTCTTTTTATGTTTAGGAATTGCACCAATTGTAGATTTAACTAAAGTAATCTTTAATTTCTCTGCCATTACAAACGCCTCCTTAACCTAAAATCTCTTCGATGGATTTGCCGCGCTTCTTAGCAACTTCTTCTGGAGTTACAAGATTGCTGAGACCCTCGATTGTAGCAAGAACAACGTTCTGTTTGTTGTTGGAACCAAGAGATTTTGTACGGATGTTCTTGTAGCCGGCAAGTTCCAGCACGTTACGTGCAGGACCACCTGCGATGATACCAGTACCCTGAGGAGCTCTCTTCAGGAGAACGGAAGCACCACCGAACTTTCCTAAATTATCATGTGTAATACTTAAGTTCTCATCAAGTGGAACTTCGATTAATTTCTTGATTGCATCTTCTTTTCCTTTGCGGATTGCTTCAGGAATTTCAGTTGCTTTACCTAAACCAGCGCCAACATGTCCATTGCCGTCACCGACAACTACTAAAGCTGCAAATCTCATGTTACGTCCACCTTTTACAACTTTAGTTACACGTTTAATTGACACTACTTTTTCTGTTAATTCTAATTGACTAGCATCAATAATTGTACGTTTCATGTGTTCTCCTCCCTGTGCTAGAATTTAAGACCAGCTTCTCTAGCTGCATCAGCTAAAGCCTGAATCTTACCCTGATAAATAAATCCGCCTCTATCGAAGACAACTTCTGTAATACCTTTTTCAAGAGCCTTTTTAGCAACAGCAGTACCTACAGCTGCAGCAGCTGCAACATTGTCTGTATACTGTAATTCGTCTTTGATTGCCTTTTCCATTGTGGAAGCAGCTACAAGTGTATTACCAACAGTATCGTCGATAATCTGAGCGTATATATGATTATTACTTCTAAACACAGATAAACGTGGGCGCTGTGCAGTGCCTACTAAATGATGACGCAGTCTTCTATGTTTTTTAACACGAATCTCACTTCTGGATTGTTTGTTAACCATTCTATTCACTCTCCTTTAATTATTTCTTACCAGTCTTACCAACCTTACGTCTGATTACTTCATCAGCATACTTGATACCTTTGCCCTTATATGGTTCAGGTCTTCTCTTGTCTCTGATTTCAGCAGCGTACTGGCCAACTTTTTCTTTGTCGATACCTGATACAATGATAATGTTCTGACCTTCAAGAGTTGTTGTAACACCTTCCGGATCAGTCATTTCTACAGGATGTGAATAACCTAATGATAATACAAGAGTCTTACCCTGTTTCTGAGCTCTGTAACCTACACCGTTTACTTCAAGTTTCTTTGTGTAACCTTCAGTAACACCAACAACCATGTTGTGGATCAGTGTTCTGGTTAATCCGTGTAATGATTTCATCTTCTTTAAATCGTTTGGTCTTGTAACTACAACGTGACCATCTTCGATTTTAATCTCCATTTCAGGTGCTAAAGCTCTAACAAGAGTTCCTTTAGGACCTTTTACAGTCACATTATTATTTTCTGCTATCTCAACAGTAACGCCTGCAGGAATAGCGATTGGCATTCTTCCGATTCGTGACATGCCCGTACCTCCTTACTTAAATTGCAGGAGCATTCCGCTCCGTTTTCAGTAGATTTGTAAATTTGACTTATATATTATACTAGAATATAATATCGATTTCAAGCTTTAAGCGATTCTTAAAGCAAATTGCATTGCACACAGGCCGAATAAGCAGTTTTGCTTATCCGCATCCCTTTGCCCTATGCTCTGCTATTTTATAAATTACCAAACAAATGCTAAAACTTCGCCGCCAACGTTCATGGCTCTTGCTTCTTTATCTGTAACGATACCTTTGTTTGTTGAAATAATAGCGATACCTAAACCGCCAAGTACCTTAGGCATATTTTCTACACCTGCGTACACACGAAGACCAGGTTTGGAGATTCTCTTAAGTCCAGAGATAACCTTCTGGTTCTTATCAGCACCATATTTCAGTGTGATCTTAATTGTTTTAACAACGCCGTCTTCTACGATTTCGTATGCTTTGATATAACCTTCATCTAAAAGGATTCTTGCGATCTCTGTTTTGATCTTTGATGCAGGAACATCAACTGTATCATGTTTTGCAGTGTTCGCATTACGGATTCTTGTCAGCATATCTGCGATTGGATCTGTCATTCTAAGGTTCCTCCCTTCCTAATCTTACCAGCTTGCTTTCTTAACACCCGGAATTTCGCCCTTGTAAGCTAATTCACGGAAACAAATTCTGCAGATACCATACTTTCTTAAGTAAGCGTGTGGACGTCCGCAAATTCTGCAACGATTGTATTCTCTTGTGGAGAATTTAGGTTTGCGCTGCTGTTTGATTTTCATTGCTGTCTTAGCCATGAAACACTACCTCCTTATTTTACGTATGGCATACCGAATAAACGGATTAATTCACGAGCTTCTTCATCAGTGTTGGCTGTTGTAACGAAGATAACATCCATACCTCTGACTTTGTCTACCTTATCGTATTCGATTTCAGGGAAGATCAGCTGCTCTTTGATACCAAGGGCATAGTTACCTCTGCCATCGAAGGAGTTTGCGCTGACACCTCTGAAGTCACGTACTCGTGGCAGTGCCAGGTTGATCAGACGATCTGCGAAATCATACATTTTTTCGCCTCTTAATGTTACTTTACAACCGATTGGAAGGCCTTCTCTGATCTTGAAGTTAGCGATAGATTTTTTAGCCTTTGTGACAACAGCTTTCTGACCTGCGATGATCTCAAGATCTTTAACTGCTGAATCCAATACTTTGGAGTTGTCTTTTGCTTCGCCAACGCCCATGTTGATAACAATCTTATTGAGCTTTGGAACCTGCATGATATTCTTATAACCAAACTTTTCGATCATTGCTGGAACGATCTCATTGTTGTATTTTTCCTGTAATCTGTTCACCGTCATGTCCTCCTTTCGTCAATTAATCAATTACTACTGCAGCCTGATCTTTAACCTTTGCTGCACGAACTTTTTTACCGTCAACGATCTGATACTGAATTCTTGCCGGCTTACCATTGTAAAGGTACATAACGTTTGAAGCATCGATAGGACCTTCTGTATGGATGATACCGCCCTGCTGATTAGCCATAGAAGGTTTTGTATGTTTGGTGATCATGTTAAGACCTTCAACGTATACAACGCCTTTTTTATGGTTGATAGCAATAATTTTACCGGACTTGCCTTTATCTTTACCAGCGATAATCTGAACCAT
>NZ_JBBMEK010000049.1:0-16414 GCF_040096555.1 Coprococcus intestinihominis
CATTTACCCTCCTTTTCCTCTGCCCCTCGCAGACGGTTTCCTATTCTTTTCCTTCTGCTGTGCTTCCAACTTTTCTTTTTCTTCTGCTTTTTCATGCAGACGCTCTGCAATCCTTTTTTCTTTTAAGATTTTTTTCCGTTCAATCCGCAAACGCTCCTCTTTCTCAAAGAAATAAGCGTCTGTCTGTTCTGCCTCAGACAAGGAATATCCCATTTCTTTTAACTGCCCAAGAAGGTTTTGGTATGTCTGGTGGTCTTGAAAAAATTCCTGATACCCTTCCTGATAAAGTTTTGCTTCCATCTGTTTTTCCTGCAGCTTATTGAGAAACAGAAGCATTTCCTCATAAGGAACCATTTCTTTTCGTAGCTGCTTTCTTGCCCTGCTGTTTTCCCAAAGCTGTTCCTTTGTTGCATCAGAAATGGCTTTCAACTGCGCCTTATCCTGTATGCGATAAGCTGCCAGAAAATCAAATTCCTCCTGCAATTTTTTCAATTCATGGATTGCTGCCCTGTATTTCCAGGTTTTAGAGTCTGCCATTGGTTTCCCCTGCCGGTACCTGCGAAGAAAACGTTCCTTCTGGTATCTGGTCAAATGCCGCTCCCTGTATGGGATAAACACATACGTCCATTCTACCGGTATCTCCTCTCCGGTCATTTCCGGGATTGGAAGGCGTCCAAAACGCTGCCGAAGCCTTTCCTCTGTATATTCTTCCCCTATCTGGTCAAGCCGCCTTGCCCTTCCTGCTCCGGGTTCCCGAACAGAAAGGCGCTTTCTCCCCCGCAACTCATATCCCATGCTGGAAAGATTTTCAAGAAATTCCTCATAAGAACCTGCGTCCTGTAATGCCTGGTCCACATCTCTTCTGATCCGCCTGTCCCGTTCAGAAAGAGATTTTTCTTCCTGTCCTTTTTGTTTGCGTTTTTCCTTTGCTTCTTCCAGATCCAGCACAGATAAACCATGCTCCCTGCATATCCGGTTGCTCAGAGGCTGAATGATGTTTTCCCAATCCCCGTTTTTATAATCGTATTTATATCCCGTAGTACAGCGTACTGAATTAAAAATAATGTGCCCATGAATATGGTCCGTATCATTATGGACTGCATAAACCGCTTCAAAATCCTTCCCAAGAAATTCTGTCACAAACTCTCCTACCACTTGGAAGGCTTCTTCTTCCGAAACCTCATCTTCCTCAAACGAAAGAATGAAATGGTAGCCCTGCCTTTTATCCAGCTTTCCAAAATGACGTTTGGTATCTACCATCTGGGATAATGCCTGTTCAGGAATACAGTTATGTCCACAGACATAGCGGCCATGTTCTGTTTTCTCCGGGTTCATAATATAGCGAAGACCGTTTGCCAGATGTTTTGCCGGATAGCCCGTTTTTGCCTGTTTCATGTGCAGGCACTTTGTAATTGCCATAACCTACAGCCTTTCCTGCACCTGGCTTACCAGTGTTTTTATCTGCTTCAAAAACACATACAGACGGTGTTTATCTTCCCTGGAATAAAGGGCGCTGTTATTGTTATGGGTAATCTGGTTAATGTTTACACCAATCCGGTTGATTTCCTGGTTCATGCGTTCCAGTTCCTGACGGATTTCCGGGTAATCCCTGGGACGGTTGGTAATCAGCATACGAAGGTACTGGGAATCGGAAAGCCCCATCTTTTCTGCCTGTTTTTGTAACTCTTCCAACTCCCATGAGTACAGCCGGATTTCTTTTCTGCATTTCATTGTTTCTTTTTTCATGCTCCCCCTTTCCTTATCTTTATCACATATTTCATCTACCGATTTCTACTCCAACGCTATCTGCTGTCAACTCCTAAGACCTGCTATCGGTCACCGTATAACTTCCCAGTGTCCGGACTGGCTATGCCAGTCCTCTGCAAGATACGGATTTTACCGTACAAAATCCCATCTTGTTAGGGGGACACCCCTAATACCCCGGATCAAATAGATAGCAAAACGCAGATACTGATAGCAGACCTGCGTTCCATATAGGTAAAAACCGATAGCAGTTCCAAACATCTGCTATCGGTTTTTCCACTTCCTACTTCTATTTCTGCTAACAAAACCCCAGTTCTGTTAGCAAATCTGCCAGCCTCCTGTGTCTGATGTGACAGCAGTTCTTCCATTCTGCTATCAACGCTTTTGCACAGACTCCCATGCAGGCTGCTTCTTCTTCCGCAATTTTTCTCTTTCCAGCAAGTATGGGAAGACTCTCTATGGACCATTTGCCGCTTTGGGTTTCTCTTATGAAATTATTGGTTTACCTGTTCTTCCAAACGCTCCAATGCCTTTTCAAAAGCTCCAATCCCACTGAAAAAGGAAGAAAGCCGAATATCCTCAAACAGATATGGCATGGCTTTGTATAGCTCCAGAAAAATATAGTACAGCACATCAACAACAATGGAATTTCCTGCCTGTTTGTAAAGCTGGCTGTTGCTTATGCCTGCTTCTTTTGCTTTCCGAAAATCCGTATCGGAAAATCCCATAAGCCGGAAGCATTCTAAAGGTGTCAGCCTCCGGATACGGATTAAAGACTCTAAACGGTGTATTCCATTTGATGTCGTAAGCGTAGGGCAGAGTTCCCCATGCTCCTGTACCCTTCCCCGTTTTTCCACAGACGGATAACTAAGATTTACAACACCATTTTCCAAACATTCCTCATAACCTTTCTGTGTCTTTTGACGTACCAGAATGATATTATCTTTTTGTACAGAAGTAAGGGTATGGCAGACTTCTTTTTCTCCCAGTTCCAAAGTCTGCACAATCCTGCCTTCCGGGTCATACCTGCCCCGGATTGCTCCTGGACATTTTTCTACAATCTTTGGCTGGTCATGTCCTGCCAAAACTGCACCGCTGCTTCCTAAAGGGGAATAAATAACCCCGCTTGAACCATAGCCGGTATGAATATCTCCCACTTGAAGAATTTTGGGCTGCTGTCCGCCACCACCACAGGCAGTTACCGTAGGGCAGCACCCGTCTGGCAGATAAACCCGTCCAGTCTGTTCAAACACCCCTTTGATATTTCCGGCCCTCTTTACCCGGTTTTCCCGAAAAGCCTTCAGGATTTTTTCGTCCGGCTCAAACAAAAGGGCTTTTCTCTCTTCCATATCTTCAATCAAGCGGCGTACTTTTTCCTGGGATAAGTAGTATCTTTCCTCTACCGTATCCTCCAGAATATCCATAAGGCACTGGAAGGACTCCAGCGGTTCCGGAAACTGGAATTTTCCATTATCCATTTCCTTCTGTATCAAAATCAGATATACCCGTTCCCTGTTCTGGGGTATTCCATAATGCTTTGCATTAAGAACACTCCAATAGGTGTGGTATCCGTATTCATGCAGTTCTTCTTCAAACAACCGGAATGTGGTATCCCGGAATTTTTTTCCTACAATATTTTTTACATTTTCATAAATTCCCCATACTGGTTTGACACCCCGTATCATACGGAGCCACTCCACCAGAAGGGAAGAACGTGTTTTATCAATATCATGGGAACCACACATGCCGCAGGCGTCCCTTTTGGAATAATGTACCTGCAGAGGGTTATACTCATACCCGCAGCTTCGGCATTTCCAAACCGCGCCTGCCTGCTTGCCTGCCAGGGAAAAATCCTGACAGGGGCTTCCGCCACAAATCATGTTAAACGGTTCAATCTCCCTTTCGTCCACTTTTGTAATATCTCCCAGATTCAATGTTTCACTTGTACCATGAATCGCACAATAACTCTTTGCTGCATATTTATCAAACTCACAAAAATTTACCAAACTATATTTCATTCCTCATATTTCATGAGGTGTAGCTACACATTTTACCTAGGATTACTCACTTATTTCCTCCTGTCTCCTAAATTTTTTTATAGTCTTCATGAGAAATCCACAGCTACAAACGAAATATCCATCTGGCATTACCTTACAATCATAGAATCACCCCTTCCCGTATCCAGAGTTTACCCTTCTGTCAAAAATTCTGTTGGTCTGCACCACCTCCTTTCTACATCTTTCCGTTTTCTTATCTCTTAATAGGCTCCTGCTTTTCAGGATTTTGTATTTCCTTTGTTCTTTGTTCTCCTGCCAGTTTTAGTTCTCTGGTATAACTATCATAAACATATACCTCATTTGATAAAAAATCTGCCCCTACCAAATCTGGTTTACTGTTTATATCCCGAACCATTGTTTTGAGTTCTTCAATCGTATGCGCATGTGTATCTACTGCCAAACACTCATGAATACTAGCAGGAAGAATATAGGTTTCCCCTCCAAAAAAATCCGCAATTTCATCCATGATATCTTTATTCAGAATAGAAGCAGCTCCCCAATTTTTATTTTGGTTTGTAACACAATACATCTCTTGTTCCTTCGGTATCTCTATATCCCCAGGTCCAAAAAGTCTACTAATTGAAAATACTTCCGTTTGATTTTTAAAAGAAGGATCATCAATAAGTTCCGCTAAAAATTGTTTCGGTTCTATCTGATGGTAGTTGAAATATTCTTCCGGCAATTTTACACTATACTCCGTACCAGGGACATTCCATTGGAAGATAATCTCCAGATTTTCAAACGGAACATGCGCCAGCTTCGGTCTAAACTCCAGGCTTTCTTTTGGAATAAAAGCAGGTATAATATTTTCTTTTTTCGCTTTCAATATCTGGATATTTTTTGTAAACTGTATTTCGTCTTTTGCCTCATGAAGTGTCCCTGCATAGCTTTCTATAATGGAGGGAAAGCTTATTCCCTCTTTGTACATACGATAGAAATCTTCTGCATAAGTGGTAATTCCTACATTACTTCCTTCTGGACGAAATACAATGCCATGATTCTGTTGTCCATTTTTATATACCATACGAAAATCTATGGTTCCCTTTACTTCCTCTGTGACAAATTCCAAAATCTGCTTTTTCAACTCTTCATAAAACATATCAAAATCCATGTTTTCCACCCTTCCTAACATCTCTTTTTCTGATATTTGCCAGCACTCTGGACACATACACCTGCTTGGGTATCCCCATGCGGTATCCCTGCCGCTCATAGCTCTCTTCGATAAACGCAACCCGTACACGTCCATGCAATTTCCTCTTTCCTATCCACTGCACTACTTTTTCCATCTCCGCTTCGCATTCGTCGATCTCCCATTTTTTGAAACATTCCTCATCATAGCTATTTTCCAAAAGAATACCCTCCTATCTTGCCTGTGCTATCTGGTATGGTACTATGTTCCTGTGTCCTACCGTTTTCTTTATCTTTTGTATTTGTGTCCCTTTTGTTTCGGTAAGAAGCGGCCTTTCCTTTTCTACCAGGCTGGAAAGCTCCTGGTTCTCCTTTTTATACTGCAAAAAAGCATTATAATCTTTTCCCATAGGTGGAAGACGTACAAAAACTTCATACTCCATAAGGGTATATTTTTTTGCCAATTTTTTTGCCGCTTGTCTTCCCCGCAGGTCATTATCCAAACAGAACTGTATCTTCCTGATATGAGGATAATCTTTTAAGAACTTTTCCAAAGGACCATCGGAAAGCATTCCAAGTACCAGGATATTGTTCTGATAATCTCCACGCAGTTCCATATCGGACATGGCATCAATGACCGCCTCATATACATAGATCGTATCACTGTTTCGGTCTACCAGATTAACCCCATAAGTTTTGTCATTCCCCGTAACATCTCCTTTAAAGGGTTTTCCGTATTTATCCATAGTTCCCCTCTGGCTGGCAAAACGTGGGATACCCTCCGGATCTTTTCCCACAAAAACCAGGTTATGATACGTTCCGCTCTCATACAAAATCCCCTTTTTTACCCAAAAATCAATCATCTGCTTTGACAACTTCCGCTGTTTTATCAGATAGCCATATAACCGACGGCTGGTTTCTGATTTTGAGGGAAGTACAAAAGGTTCTTTCGGTATGTCTTTTTTCTGTTTTGTTTCTTCTATCTTTCCAATCTGTCTTTCCGGTTGAAATTTTTGCATGGTTTCAGTACGGATATATCCGGCAAACTCCAGCAGATATTTGACTGCCTCCACAAAATCCATGTTTCTGAAATATTCCAGAAAGTCAATGGTACTGCCACCTACCCCCTGGCTAAACCGGCACCAGGAAGACCGGTTGAAGATCATCACAGAATCCATACCCACTGCCTGATAGAACCTGCCCTTCCTTTTCAATGGAATCCCTATCTGCTCCGCCAAATCCACTAAGTCCACTGCCTTTGCAATCTGAATTTCTTCAGCCGTAAATTTTCCCATACTGTACCTCTTCATATTTCATATCCAGATAATGTGCCATTTCCGGGTGCAGAGCTTCAAAAGCAGTCAGGTAGCGGAAAGAGGAACTATGCTCCCCCTGTCCGATACAAAATTCCCTCAGGCTCTTTTTTGAATACTGAGCGGGCTGGTTGCACCAACGACTTAGGTTGATATACATCCCCTTATAAATCTCCGGTGCCCGTTCCCATGCAGCATAGCGCATCAAATAAGCCAGACACTTATACCGCATCAAAATCTCAATCCGTATGAAAACGTCCCGAATATCCTTTGCCCAAAAATCTGCTTTCCAGGTTCCTTCCCAGTCATAGCCGCACAGTACATACAGCTTAACTTTCTGATAAGGAACTGGGATCACTTCCCGCAAAAGTTCCAATTTTCTTACAATAAGTTCCTGATCTTTGATATGGTCAAAGGCAAAAATCATACCATTATCCAATTTTCCAGATGCCAGAAGTTCCATCTGCCTTTTCTGCATAATCCGCAGATCCAGCCCTTGCCGGAACTGAAACCGCCTGCCTGTTTCCAGGATACTGGAAAAGATTTTTTCCCACCCTGCACAGGCAAAAAAGTTATCGTCCAAAAAGCATAACTTCTTTCTGGACGGATCATAAAATTCTTCCAATGGGCTTGCAGCTACTGCACCGGTGCTGTTTTTGTTTACACAGAAACTGCACTTCCGAAAACACCCCCTGGTGAGGAAACCAATGGAATAATTCGTATAAAATTGGAACTCCTTCTTCTTTTTCTCTCCTTCGCTATGTTCTTTTACCATCTGGTCATACAAATGATAGTCCGGTGTATGATGTTCCATTTCTTTGGGAAGTACCGGTGCTTTATCGTAAAAAAACCCGGTTCCTCCATAAACGGTTGTTTCCTTCGCCAAAATATGTTCCGGCACAAAGGTATCCGTAAACACTTTTGATACATAGAGCCGGTCATATTCCCCTGCCTGGCTATAATCCAAAAGAAGTTCTGTTTCAAATCCCTGCTCCTTCCAATAAGCGGAAAGTTTCATACATGCCAAGTTAGGAAACCGGTGTCTTTTCCGGTATAAAAGATCTGCATCTATAATCCCTATCCTCAACGCCTGCTCCTTTCCATACGGGTAGTTCCGGTTTTCTGCCTCTGCTTACTTACTTCTTTTCTTTTTTTCTCTTCCATGCTTCTCACCTCATATTGCCAAAGAAAGGACAGCCGCAGCCGCCCTTTCCCAAGTTTAAAAACTAATTTTTATTTCCTATGCCTTTTTCTGTTTTTTTCTGTAATAAAGTAAGCCTGCTACCATGCCTGCACTTACACCAAGAGCCAGCAAAGGCAGGAACCAGTTGGTATCATCACCGGTTTTTGGTCCCGGTTTGACGGTACCTGGTGTTTCCGGTATTTTTTTATTCTGGATTTCTTTTACCACTTCAATGACTGGTGTTTTATCATTCTGGTAACTGAATACAATCTCCCACTCTTCTTCTGTCTTTTCATACCCTTCTAAGGCCGCTGTTTCTTTCAGCACATAGGTAATCGGTTCTTTGAAAACACCATTTTCATAAGTTCCAATCGGAAGCAGGCTGGAAACTGCTTTTCCATCTTTCCCGGTCTTCAGGCGTTCCACTTCTTTACCGGTTTCCTTTTCCAGCAGAACAAATTCTACTCCTTCCAGAGCCGCTTTGCTGTCTGCATCCGTTTTTACGATAACCAGTTGTCCCATAGCACGCTCATCTTCCATCTTTACTTTCTGGATTTCTCCAGTTTCTTCCACTGTAAACTCCACATCATTGGCTACAATATATCCACCAACTGCCGCCTCTTCATGCAGGGTATAAGTTCCTACCGGAAGGTACTCAATCAGATGTTCTTCTCCTGTGGTCCAGGACTCTACAACTTCCCCTTCCTGATCCAGGATCTGCAGCTTAGCCCCTTCAATCTCCTTACCATCTGTAATATCTGTTTTAGAGATAGAAACCTTTGTATGGTCGTCCTTCATTTTCACTTTTTGTACTTCCCCAGTTTCTTCCACAACAAATTTTACATCTTCCGCCCGGACATATCCCTGTTCTGTAGGCGCCTGTTCTTCATGCAGTATATATTCCCCTGGTGCCAGTGCGTAGACTACATGAGCTTCTTTTTTTGACACCCACTCTTCTACCACTTTTCCTTCCTGATCCAGGATCTGCATTTGGGCCCCTTCAATCTCCTGTCCACCGGTTAAATCTACTTTCGTAAATTCTGTAATGGTCGGCTGATTGGAAATTTCTTCTGAAAAAGCGAGAAGTTCAAGGGTCTGGTCTGTATAAGACGCATCAAAAGAATACATTTCATCATTTGGCAGGTATCCAGGCTTATGCTCTACTTCCTTGATGTAATATTTTCCATGGGGAAGATCAGAGTGAAATACCAGCTTGCCCTCTTTGTCGGTTGTTCCCAGCTCGATCAAGGCATCTTTTTCTACAATCACTTCCCCTACCGCATTTTGGATAGCCTCCTGTGCATACAGCCCGAATCCTACTCCTTCCAGCGGTTTTCCGGTTTTTGCGTCTTTTTTCAGAAGGCTCAGGGAAATTTTCTGTCGCTGATTGGTAAGTTCCATCGTTACATAATCCACTGCTACTTCCTGACCCTTATATGCAATTTCAAATTCTTTTGCTTCTGGATCAAGAACACAGTTCTGTCCTGCTTTTTCTTCCACCACATAATATTTTCCGATAGGAAGGTTATTAAGAACGGCTTTCCCTTCTTTATCTGTCACCATACGGGCTACCAAAGTATCTTTTTCATATTTCACAATACGGTTTCCAGCTTCATCCTTCTGTCCGTCAGGGGTATAAATGGTTTCTCTTGCATAAATGGCAAATTCTGCAGCTTCCATGTTCCCCACTTCGTAGTCAAATTCATAGCCTTTCTCTTTTTCCATGACTTCTTCCCCGGTGAAGAAGCTGCTTACCTGGTTTACGAAACCGGCCACACCGTTTTTCATCTTTGTTAGGAACTTTCCTTCTACTTTGGAAGCACCAGAAAGTTTTTCTCCTTTTTTGTGGATTGTAAGGCTTCCTACGGCTTCATCATTATACTGTTCAATGACAACAATAAATTTACCGGTTTCCTCTTCTACCTGGTGTACGGTATCCGCATCTACAGTAATCGTGATCGGTACTTTCTTTACTTCCTGGTAAGTTCCCCCGTCTGCTGTTTCATTCAACGGAACTTCCTTTCCATCTTTTAAGAGAGCATTTTCAAATCCTATCTGTACATAGTTTTTAGGTGCTTCTATCTCTTCGATTCGGTAAGTACCGCACTTTAACTGTTCCGGTGTGATCAGGTATCCCTCTTCGTTTGTCCTGAACACAGATACCACTTCTTTTTTCGGGTATCTTACGATCATTTCCACATATTTTTCTGCTTCCACATCAAAAATTTTATAAGCTGCACTGTTATCCAGTACTGGCTTCTGTGTCTGGGCATCTTTTTTCACAATCTTGAAGTAATACTGCAAAGGTCGGTCATCAAACACACGCCATACCTGAGGTTCCCTGCTGTCTTCTGAAATCTGTACGATAAATGGGCGGATTCCTTTTAAATTTTCCGGAACAGTAGATTCAAACACCACATACCTTCCATAAGGAAGCTCTGGGCTCTTCAAATATCCTTTCTTGTCGGTAAACAGCTCTGGTACTGTGATTTTTTTACCATTTTCCCAATAAGAAGCGGTTTCATCTTTGCTGTAATCATATGTGATAAAGTCCTCCGGTGTATAATAAGAGCCATTTCCAGGCTTCAGGCTGCCATCCTTTACGCCAGACAATTCACTGATGAGGAATACCTTGAATCCTGCCCCTTCCACCAGTTCTGTTTCTGTCTGTTCCCCATCTTCTGAAATCTTGATAAGCTGAAACGCCTGTTTCTTTACAGTTTCCTTTACCGTAATATCCCGGTGTACAATCTGTATCTCCTGCCCTTCATACGCTACCTCTACGGGATACTCTGTTTCATCTAGCAGATACCCTTCTGCTGGCTCCATTTCTTTTACGAAATAGTTTCCAAGATACAGGTTTTTGAAGTCCACCGTTCCTTCACTGGAAATCGTACCCTGTGCTACCAATTCTCCTTTTTTATGGACAATGCCATCTTTTTTATTTGGATGCTCTATGTCTTTTGTCGCATATAAACCGTATTTTGCACCTACCAAAGTTGCATCACCCTGGGAAATAAATCCCTGGGAATCTTGATCGATCTTGCTTACATGAACTTCTCCCCACACTTCCTCATTTTTAAAATCATGGGAGAAGGTATAGGTGTACGTGCTGCCATCCTTATATTCATAGAAGAAGCGGTACACTTCATCTGTCATGTAATACTTATCCGGTGCCTGGATCTCCTTTACACTGTAATGGAAATTCAAAGGAATGTCTGCATGGAAAGCAGCAGTTCCTTCTCTGTTAGAAACAGCACGCTCTACCAGTTTTCCTTTTTCTACAAGAATCTTTCCGTCTACCGCTGTAATATCTTCTTCCGCATACAGTCCAAAAACCGCACCCTCCAGGGTAACTCCATCATTTTTTGATTTTTTCACCACGTTTACGGAAATCTCTGGTCTTGCATTGGTAAAGACGGTTTCCCCCTGGGATAAATCTATATTCTGCCCTGCATAGGACAAGGTTACAAACTGGGTACGTTCCTGTTCTGTTTTCCCAATCACCAGATTTTCCGGTGCTTTCTGTTCTACAACCTTATATTTTCCAAGATACAACTCTTTGGAAACAGCACTTCCATCTTCCCCGGTTGTCAGACTTTCTACCAGATCCCCTGCTTTATGCACCTTCGTCACTTTATCCTGGCTGTAAATATCCTCTGCCGCATAAATGTTATATTCTGCCCCTGCAAAGTCCGCATTTCCATATACAAAAGTCAGGTTTCCCTCTTCTCCGGTTACTCCGGTCAGAACCTCACCTTTTTTACGGATTGTGATTTTTCCTTTCTGTTCCTCATTCGTCACTGCAACAGAAGTTGTTTTTCCTGTTTCCAGCTTCACATGAAAAGACTCTGTATTCAGCTTATAACCTTCTGGAACAGAAATTTCTTTTAAATATACCGTATCCTGGGTTTTTGGAAATTCAACCTCGGAAGTACCATTGCTGTCTGTTGCCGGCATTTCTATAAGAAGGTTTTTACATGCACTGTCCAGATAAATACCAAAAACAGCACCGGAAAGGTTTACCTTACTGTTGTTATCCTTTTTTGTCACCTTTACCCTTGCCAGATCTAACCACTTCACTGTAAATTCCACAGAAGCACTTTCCTCTTCAAAAAATGCCCCATATCCAATATCCTGTGAGCCAGAGCCGGTAGATAATACCAAAGTCTTCCACTGCGCTCCTATCTGTCCTTTCAGCTTGCCGCTGTTCCAAGTACCGGTTACTGTTTTTGGGGCACTGAAATAAAATGTGGTGTCCCCTTTGATCTTTACAGTCCCTGTCTGTTTTGTACTTCCACTGTGGTAGGTCACATTGCCTGGCATTTTTAAAGTAATATAGTTTCTATGGTCGCCTTTTAAGCTAAATTCCCCGGTACGCTGCTCATTACCGCTTTCATAAGCCTTTGCTTCCTTTGGGGATAATGTGATTGCTGCTGTCGGAGGTGCTTCCAGGCTGTAAATATGCTGGATATATCCCCATACACCGCTTGCCTTGATATCTTCAAAAGTACAGCCATAAAATCCGTCCATGCCACAATACGAATATGCAGCAGCTAAATGCGTAAAAATATACTTTGTTTTCCAGTCAAAAGACGGCATATACTCCCCGGTAATGTCCCCAGGACCGCCATATCCATAATAGAGGACTTTCTGTAATTCCGGGTTGCTTTCAAACTCATTGGCCACATAATCCGAAGTTGGTGGAGAAGCTTTCATGGATTCCAGGCAGTACGCCACATGTCCATTTACCGTAAAATAGGAAGTGGAATAATTCCCTACACTTGACGGGTAAGGGATTTTCTCCCCCTGTACCAGATGTACATTGCTTCCTTTTTCCCTTTCCATTGCTGCCGGAACAACGGATAAGTACATTCCCTTATCCTCTTCTGGTGTAAGGTCAATTAACTCTGTTCCTGCATCTGGCATTTCCGGTTCTTCGGCCAGTACCTCCGGTATCTCTGGCTCAGGGTCCGCCTCACCGTCCTCATCGGAGCCGCTTTCTGTATGCTGGCTGCTTTCCCCCTGGGATTGCTGTGAGCTGTTTTCCCTTGCTTCTACCACAATCCTTCTCATAATCTGATAAGAGGGGTTTCCGCTTAACGGATCAACACGATAAAATGCCTGGTAAGCCCCTGGGGCGTTAAAGTCAAAGGGATTGCCGGATTCCCCTTCGGCTTTCAGGAACGTTACCTCTACTTTTTCATCATTTTTCTGGAAACCAGTATCATCGGATTCCGGGTTAAATGATTCTCCTGTTTTTATGGTAAGATCCTCTGCATACACCAGTTCTTCTTCTGTCAGTTGATTCTTTATCTCTTCCAGTTCCGGTAATGTATCCAAAGCAGTTTTCTCCTGTTTTGCTTCTGCTTTCTGTATCCGGCTATTTTCCCCAGACTGCCCGGAAGCCAGTGCCGTTATCCCTGTATTGAGTAATGTCGAACAGCTAAGAAGAAGTGCCAGTGTCCCAGCCAGCAGCCTTTTCTTTTTTCCTTTCATCATAACTTTGCTCCTTTTCATTTTTTTCGACAAAAAAAGCAGGCCACACAAGCCTGCTTTCCATTTTCTATCTTCTTTTTTGCATCTTTTGTGTACGGTCTGTCCCGTATCCAATGCAACCGCCATTCCCCTTTCTATTCCCTGTTTCCTGCATGGAACACTGCCAAAATAAGCTGCAGAACCAGCAGAAACAAGCATAATACTAATTTTCCTGTCAGATACAGCAGTTTCCCCACTGCGATCAAAATCCCTTTTACAACTTCCCATACGGTTCTTCCTACTGCCATACCTTCTTCCTCCTCTTACTCTTCAAATGCCCCATAAAATTCCGCAAATCGTAAATCTTTTTCCATACAGGCTTCTTCCTTTTCACTGTTTCCTGCTATCTGTCCGCTGTCAGCCAGTTCCCCCTGAAATGTTTCTGCTAATACGTTCTTGTTAGCAAAGGCTTCTTTTTGTGCCTGGGAAACGGCATCTTTTACGATTTTACAAAATTGTTCTTTCTGGTTCTCCAGAAGGGTATTTAATAGTTTCATCTGCTGTACATCTTCTTCCTGCTGCAGGTATTTTGCAAAATAAACGATTGCTTCTGCTATGAAATCGTCTTTCGTCTTGAAAATATCTTTGTTATACTCCTTCAGATATCGGTATGCCTGATGATGTACTGGCCTGTTTTTATACAGCCGCAGTGAAGTAGTATATACTTTTTCCGTATCCATAAGCCTTCACTTCCTATCATGCCGTCCGCATTTTCCTCTGTTTTGCCCGGATAATGCTTTTCACTGCTTCTTCACAGCCCCTTGCATTGGCATGTATATCCGTCACAAACTGTACATCTTTTCCCTCATTAGCTCCAAAATGCTCCACAATGGAAGAACCACCTCCCATGAATACCATTTTGGTCAGATCCAGATTATAATGATTTGCCTGTATGATACCATAAATTTCCTCTGCATAGGATTTCAAACAGTTTATAATCACTTCCTGATACTGCTTCGGGCAGTCATAGCTTCCTGTCCTCATAAATGCTTCTGTAATGTATGCCGGTACCCCTGCCCCTGTTTTTGCAATGGCTTCCTCATTCACTTTTCCGATACAGTACAATGCCGCCTTATCCGAAATCGAATACTTCCCGTCCGGCATTCCGTCAACAAACTCTACCAGATCGGTAGTACCTCCGCCAATATCCACTAAAAGGCAATAACCAGGAACAGCTTCTAAAAGCGTATGGATCACCACATGCCCCTGCATAAAGACAAACACATTTTCCAAGGACACATGATAGTGAACCCCTTCATAGCGGAAATGCAGTTCCTTTGTCTTTAACAGATATTTCTTGAAACTTTCCTTCTGCTGCTGAAACCTTCTGGGCGGCAGGGCAGCTCCCATTTTCACAGAAGCATCTGTCAATCCCCGATACCGCATCTCCTGTGCCAGGGCAGCCATGGTAAGAAGATAATAGTTTTCATTTTCTGTTTTATCCACACACTCTTTTTCCGGTACTTTCCCACCCACATAATAAAACTGGTTCTGATATTCCAGAATATGTTCCAGACTGTCTGGCTTTGCCTGCAAGGGCTGGATTGCTGCTGAAAATACGGTATTTGCTGTTTTCATGTTACGGTTTCCATGGTCTATTCCAATAATCATTTTATTTTCCACTTTCTTATCCTCCTGAATTTTATATTTTGTATCTTTCCACTTTTTCATCTGTTCACTCTTCTGCAAATGGCTCCAGCATCTCACTGATTTCTTTTTGGAATAACCTCTGCAGCCGGACAACCACATGGACATTTGGTTTTTGCTGTCCATATTCAATCCTCTGATATGTCCGAAGACTGATACCCAGGACAGATGCAAGTTCTATCTGCGTATATCCATGGGCTGTCCTGAATTTCTTTAATTTTGTAACTTCCTATCACACTCCTTATGTCTGAGGGATAGCTTCATGATAAGCAAACAGATTAGATATATAGCTGTTTGCCGTCAATGTGGCATTATATAAAGCAGTCAGTAACACTGCCCTGATATTATTTGCTTTTTTTGTACACTGTTTAATAGAATCCATCACATACTCCACAGAGAATTTATCCAGTTTTTTATACATTCCCTGCACAACACTAAGAGGGCGTTCTTCCTGATTTACCCGTATCGTCTTTGCGTTGGAGGTCAAAACATCTACAGCAAGCCCTACAATCTCATTGAGCAGCTTTCTGTCATAAGGTCTGTCTATCCATATCGCATCATAATCAATCTGATCTTTGAACTGTTTTTCTGCTATCTGATAGGATAAGATAGGATTATCTTCATATTCATTCATAATCTCTGTTGTATTCTTTGGAGTATTCTCTACTGTAGTCTTTGTAGTAATCTCTGTATTTGTCTGCCCACAATAGGTTTCAGGTATCTCTTTTGGTGTCCAAGGCTCTGTTTTCCTAAGAGGGTATGCTCCCTCTTTGAATGGGGTTACCCTCTCACTTTGAAAAGGGACAGCCCTCTCTCCTACGAAATGAACCTCCTCGTCTATGTTTATAGAGGGACTTTGTTCTTCCATTTTCGATTTCCTTCTGCCGTTTTCAAAGGAAGACGAAACTGCACCTGTTTCTTCTGGATAAGTCAATTCTTTTAGCCTGTCTACAATCAATTCCAGATACAGGACATTATTGACCACAATCCCATTCATGGATATAGTTCTAAATACTCTCCTTACCACACCCAGTTTTTCCAAAAATACCACTGCATTTGTTGCTTCTTTTTTGGAAATTCCGAACTGCTCACTGATCTGCTGATAACTTCGCTGAAGAAGGTCAGACTTAAATTTTTTTCTTACCCCGATTACCTGCCCGGTTCCTTCATCCCTGATTTCTGTAGGCTTATACCAATACACAATATCTGCCAGTATGATAATAGCCGTCAGATTTGGCTTTCCGCTTTCTCTGATAATCGTCCGATACCATACCTGAGGAATGATATTTCCAGATATATTCAGTTTTGCATTTTCGTCTACAATTTCATTTCCTGTGCTGTATATACCTCCATTCATATGTTATCCTCACTTTCCCATTTTTCTTTGTACTTATATAAAACTCTCATTTTTTCATCTGCTTTTTTGGCAACAACTAAGCACGCATACAAAGGAAACAGAAAAATAAGTAAACCAATTATTATGATTACTTTTATCATTGCTCCATCCTCCCATGAAAAAAGGACTAAGCCAGCTAACAGAATCACTTTTAACTAACCTAGTCCATATCTTTTTTTACAATATGTTGCAACCGAATGGTCTTTCACAAACTTGACCGCCTGTGAGAATGGATATACTTTTAACAGGACCAGTAGCAAAGGGTTTCTATCATTAAAAGTCCCTGCCACCTAATTTCCATTATGCGAAATTTGGTGCTAGAATATAAATAGTACAAGCCAAAATGAGAAATTCCAAATACACATAAGCATGATACAATAGAGGCATG